>NZ_PUWT01000137.1:0-4575 GCF_002968995.1 Photorhabdus hindustanensis | reverse complement strand
CGGCCATGTTGAGTATCCAATGCATAAAGATAACCATCTTTCCCTTTATAAACATCCCGATTATTTAGTTTAGTTAACCGATTATCTTTAATCATTCCATTTGATGAAATAACTTGGGCTGCCATTTGCTTGACTTGAGCTACACGTTCTCCTGGAGGGAGATTGTGTAAACTCTCTTCGAAGTGATTGACTTGTTGTCCATTAGGAAGTTTATCGGTATTTCCACTCTTTTCTTTTACTCCCTTCGCGCCAACCTTACTAATTCCACCGGCCACTCCCGCAGACGCCGCAATCCCCGTCTGCCCCATAATCTTCACGATTTCCTGGGTGGTTTCTTCTGAGCCGCCGGTGACTTGGGCACGATGGAGCACCAAATTCCGTGATGCGTCAATATTCGACATGGCACCGCGTAAATCTGCCCATTCCCGCACTTCTGCCGGTGTGAGGGAATCCAGTCCCTGCATTCTGGCTTTTTCCTGAATTTCACTCATCCGGGTGCTGTAATCACCTTGCAATGCCCGCAGCTCTTTGGCAACGGCAACGCACTGGTCAGCCCCTGAACACGTTGCTATCCGCTCCTGAACCTTGTCATACTCCTGCCGATATTTATCCCTGACAGTCGCACGACAACTGGTATCACCCTGACAATTAACCAGTTCCTCACTGCGTGATTGATTCTTCTCCACACTGAGGTGGTTGTTGTCTACCGCATTCTTTCCGGCCTGAGCCCCAGTGAGGGCACTGGCGGTGGAGTCACCAGCAATACCGCCTGCCAGTCCTGCCGCCAGGGTGGAAAGGGTGCTGATAGTCTGTTTCTGCTCCTCCGTTAACTCACTGATTTTGGCTCCATCACCGTAAAGCTGCTTAATCAGGACTTGAGCCGCCAGTTCCCCCGACGCCGCACCCGCGGCACCCGACAGGGCATTGTTACCGCTGACTTCGGCGGCCACTGCCCCCAGAATGGCATGGGCCAGCGTGTTGGTGGCGATATCCACCTGATGGGTTTTCGGGTCGGTGGTCAGCTCTTTTATCACTCCCGCCAGATACGGTGAAGCGCCCCCGGCCAGCGCCTGACCGAGATTGTTGCCCGCTAAGCCCTGAATCGCTGCCGTAGCCGCCTGTAGGGCTTTCTGATAGGTTCCGCCGGTCCCAAAGCCCGAGTCATTCAGCGCCTGTGTGTAAGCGGTGTCATAAACTTGCTTATTGATATCCGCCGCAGTCGGGTGTGGATTGCCGCTGTCGACCAGTTTTTTTCTGGCTGCCGCTTTGTCCGGCTCACTGATATGGTCCAGCTTCGCTTTCGCCGCTTTGGTGGCGATAATTTTCCCTTCCGTACTGGCTATCTCGGTCATCTGGGCGCTGACTTCGCCAATCAGTCGCGCCTGTTTCAGCCGTTGTTGCTCTTTTTCCTTGTCAAATATCGGACTGAGGACATTGGCGGCATTATCGGTATCGCGGCTGAGGGTCGCGACATCCTGTGTCTGGTGCGCTTTGTCCCGGATAATCAGGTTGCCGTCGCTGACGGCGGCGTGCGTGGTGGTGCTGTCATGGCCCTGGTTATGGGAACCGCTCAGCCCATTGACCGCCAGATTATTCAGGACCTGACCGGCGGTCGGTTGGCCGAGGCTGACGCCCGCGCTTTGCTGCTCAACAGTAAAATCCGCTTGATTGTGAATGTCCTTGAAGCCCAGCGTCCCGGTGTTCAGGGTGTTGTTGGCTTTATCGGCTTGACTCGCTATCACCGCGCCGTCCAGTTGGGTGTGGTCGCCGACGTTAACCTGATAGCCGCCTTTGCCGGCAAACAGCCCGGTCTGCTCCTGCACGCTGTCATAGTTGCTGTGGAGTTTATTGCGGCTGGCATTGAGGCTCGCGGTGCCGTTGGTGAGGGGGCCCACGGTGGCGCTGACGCCCGCGCTGGCATTCTGTTGTTTGCTGTCATAGCGCTGGCTGTCCTGCTCGCTGCTGAGGGTCAGATGACGTTTCACCTCGGCGGTAATCTGTTCGCCGCTGACCTGAGCGCCTTTTAGCGTCGTGTCCCGGCCACTGTTCAGCCCGACGGTCTGTCCCGCCTGTAACGTGGTGTTAGTGTGACTGACGCCGTTGCCGTTTTCACGGCCGTTGCCCCGACTGACATTGGCCGAGACGTTCAGGCCGGTGCCCCCCGGCCCCGCGGTCAGGCCCACACCTAGCGAGCTGCCGTGGCTGCTGTTTTTGCCGGTAGTCTGTTCGGTGTTCTGGCTGGAGGAGAGTTGAATATCCCGGTTAGCATGGAGTTGCAGGTCTTTACCCGCCTGTAACTGGCTGCCCTGAATGCGGATATCGCCATGCTGGCCTGATGCGTCTTTGCCATCCCCTTTGGCGGTTACGGTGAGGTTATCCCCGGCAGTGAGACGGCTGCCCTGTTGGGTGGTCTGGCGGTGCTGCTGTTCTGAACGGGAAGATTGACGCCCATAGGACAGGCTCACCCCGGCCAGATTATTATTGCCTTTGTCGTCACTGCCCTGAGCTGCCGCCAGTCGGCCAGCCTGCACGGCCTGTACCCCGCTCAGCGCGACTTTAGTATTTTGCAGCGCTTTCACTCGTGGGTCACTTTCAGTGCGGGCGGTTCTGGCGGTTTGCGCCGCGCTGTTAACGGCCCCGCCAGCGGCGCCACTCAGCGCCACAGTTAAGCCGCTCTGCTTTTGTTCGGTTTTTGTCGAGGCGTGATGGCGGTTTTCCGCGCCGGTGATATCGACCTGTTGACCGGTCAGCGTCAGGTCTTTACCGGCAATCACTTCGCTGCCGTGAACCCTGAGCTGTTCTCCGGCGTTGAGGGTCACGTTGCCCTGGCTGCTGCCGACCGTGCTGCCTTTACTCAGCTGGCTGTCACTGTCGGTGGTGACTTTCTGGCTGGCTTTGCCTAAGGTGAAGCCAATCCCCCCGGTCCCCATCAGGCCCGATTTTTTCTCCTGCCGCAAATGGGTTTCATCGTGCGCTTCCGCGGCGGTGGTGACGGAGAGCTGATGACCGGCGCTCAGGCTGACATCCTGCGTACCGGCGACATTACTGCCGCTGATATTTAAGTCTTTACCGGCCTGGAGATTGACCTTATCGCCACTGAATGTGGTGCTCAGGGCCTGCCGGTCATGCACTTCGTCGTGGGTTTCCACTGACGATTTCGACAGCCAGCCTTTGCTGGTTTGTTTACTGTGTTCCACTAAGTCTGAGGACGCGGTACCGGTGGTCAGCGTCAGGTTATTGCCGGCCTGCGCCGTCAGTTGTTGACCGGCGTTGACGTGGGCGGCGGTGGCGTTCAAATCCTGCCCGGCTTGCAGGGTCACCTCACCGGCACCGGTTATCTGGCTGCCGATATCCTGTTGTTGGGTCAGATGGCGATAGTTATCTTTCCCCCAATTCCCCTGCTCTGTACGGCGCGTGCTTAAGGCGTCCAGCGTCAGGTCATCGCCTGCGGTTATCTCGGTGTGACCGTCTTTACCGGCATTCTTGACATCACTGGCGGTTAATTGCACATTGTTGATGGCGCTCAGCGATAAGGTGCCTTTATCATTCTGCACATAGATGCCCGCTGGACGGTCTAACCAGCGGTTAGCCTCATCCCCGCGCACCGTCGATGCGCTGATGATATCCCGGCCTGTCAGGGTTACCCGGTCATCGCCCTGAATCCGGCCGCCCCGGTTGGTGAGCGTCTGCTGGGCCGTCAAATCCACTTTGCCGCCGCGAATAAAGCCGCTGTTGGTCAGATTGTTGGCCGTCAGTTGGGTAACGTCACGCCCGCTTATCGTGCCGCTGTTGGTGATATCGCCCTGACTGTTGAGCGCCACGGTATTCCCGGCGAGTAAACTGCCATCACTGCGCAGGTCGCCCTGACGGACACGCGCGTAAACCTGCGGCACGGTGACCACCTCGGTCGTGCCATCCGGCAAGGTGACGGTTTGGTTAGTCAGCCAGATAATGTCTGAGGTCAGCAACGCCATCTGTGCCGGGCTTAAGGCGACGCCCGGCGTTAATTGCTGCTGTTTGCCAAAAGCGACACCGGCATCCATCAGCGCTTTAAACTGCGCTTCGTCGTTGTTGTAACCGGGCAGATAGCGCTGACCGGTCAGTTGGGTGATTTGGTCGCGCACCAACCGCTGTTCGTAGAACCCATCGCCCAGGCGTTTGTGGACCAGCGCCGGGTCATGCGTTAACTGTTGCCGCATATAGTCAGAACCCAGCCACTGTTTATACTGGGTAAATTTCGGGTCGGTCTCCACCAGATAGTGGCTGTCGCTGCCCGGCTGCACGGTATACAGGCTGTTATCCGGCAGGCGAGTATCGGGGGTCACCACGCGTATCACCGGGTCGACAGTTTGTCCTTTGACGGTCTCCGGGGGCAAACTCAGTTCAAACGGCTGACCGGGCGGCAAGACCAGTGGCTGATTTTTGATACCGTTCACCGGCGCGACCGCCGTGGGGGCAGAATGTATCTGACCGGTTTGTCGGTATCGCATTATTCGTCGTCGCCAGTGCGTTGTGTACCTTGGCGACACAAGTTGAACAGCTGATTTTACTACGCGCATTACAGGCATTCGGCAG
>NZ_PUWT01000136.1:0-2082 GCF_002968995.1 Photorhabdus hindustanensis | reverse complement strand
CAGCGCTTTATCATTGCCACTACTTAAGAAGGCAAAAGAATAACTGCTGACGTTAGGGATAAAACCACGCCCGACAAGGTTATTATTTTCGTCTAGGCCATAAACTTTGAAGAACAGAATATTAGTTTTTTCTGCCATGCCTACTTGGGGATAGCGGGCGGCATAAGCTTTGCCTTTATACCAAGTATAAAAGATCTGCCGTTCGCGATCGATAATTAATGGTGCTTGTCTCTGGGAAAAGAATATTCCCCAAACAAACGGTGGAATAATTATTAGATAAAGCAGTAGAAATACCATATCAGTTATAAAAATATCATTGCTATATTCATAAAAATTGTAGCGATAGTGTAGGTATTTTCTTAGTGAAATTTCTTTATCGTTACCGATGTAACGGGCTCCTTCCATATAATCTGGCAAATCATTGCGTAGATAAAATTTATCACCATATTCCTTTTTCACTATATCAACCCAATGATGAATGTTTTCTTCACCACTTCTTCGTTCTTTTATAAAGCTATTAATGTTAAGAATAAGGCTACTAATAATCCCTAATGTAACAGGGATTAGATTAATACTCCTAAAACGGCGTTGAGGGTTGCGGATATGACACTCCTTATCATCAAGGTAGTCCAATATTTCTACATGTTTAATTGTTTCCTCATCCTTAATATCTGGTGGTGCTGCCAGAAGTTCTTTTTCCCAGCGAGCTAGCCGTTGGGATGGCAGTGGATGGATAGTGGGAAACCATTTTTTGAGTAATTTTTTTTAATCGTTTTTTCATTCAGAAAGATCTTCATCAGGGGGACCCAGACGATCCAATTCTGCCAGAACCAATGGAATTTGAGCGTCTAAATCAGCGGGTTTTTTATCTTTACTCCACCAAATAAGCGGTTCACGGCGTTTATAATCCACCTTACTGACCGCTTCTTTGCCGTTTAATAAAAACTTCACCATAAAGGCGACTGCCAGAGCTTTATCATTGCCACTGCTTAAAAAAGCAAAAGTATAGCTGCTGACATTAGGGATAAAGACACGTTCGATAAGGTTATTATTTTCATCCAATCCGTAGACTTTGAGATACAGAATATTGGTTTTTTCCAGCATACCTAATTGTGGATAACGGGCAGCATAGGCTTTACCTTTATGCCAGGTGTAGAAAATCTGTCGTTCACGGTCGATAATTAATGGTGCCTGACGGCTCCAGAAAAATATGCAATAAACAAAAGGTGGAATAACCAGTAGATAGAGTAGTAGGAAGCCTATATCAATCTTCAAAAAAGAGTCGCTATGCAGATAATAATTATAACGGTAATGTAAATATTTTCTTAGTGAAATTTCTTTATCATTACCAATATAACGGGCATCTTCCATATAGTCTGGTAAATCGTTACGCAGATAAAATTCTTCACCATATTTCTTCTTTACCAATGCTACCCACTGATGGATCCCTGCTTCATCATTTTTACGGTCTTCGATAAATCCGTTAATATTCAGAATAAGACTACTAATAATCCCTAATGTAACAGGGATTAGATTAATACTCCTAAAACGGCGTTGAGGATTGCGGATATGACACTCCTTATCATCAAGATAGTCCAATATCTCCACGTGCTTAATGGTTTCTGCATCCTTAATATCCGGTGGTGCTGCCAGAATTTCTTTTTCCCAGCGTGCCAGCCGTTGGGCTGGCAAAGGATGAATAGTGGGAAACCATTTTTTGAGTAAATTTCTTAATCGTTGCTTCATTCGGAAAGATCTTCATCAGGGGGACCTAAGCGATCCAATTCGGCCAGAATCAACGGAATTTGAGCTTCTAAATCGGCAGGTCTTTTATCTTTACTCCACCAGATAAGCGGCTCACGGCGTTTATAATCCACCTTACTGACCGCCTCTTTGCCGTTTAATAAGAATTTCACCATAAAGGCGACTGCCAGAGCTTTATCATTGCCACTACTTAAGAAGGCAAAAGAATAACTGCTGACGTTAGGGATAAAACCACGCCCGACAAGGTTATTATTTTCGTCCAGTCCATACACTTTGAGATAAAAAATATTAGTTTTTTCCCCCATGCCTACTTGTGGA
>NZ_PUWT01000135.1:0-837 GCF_002968995.1 Photorhabdus hindustanensis | reverse complement strand
CGTCACCGCTAGCCGGGGTCTGGAATGAATCGGCGATGCAGGCATCAAATGAAATTATCCTGTGCGAAGCGCTGATCGATGCCATGACCTTCTGGTGTGCCGGGTTCCGTAACGTGATCGCCGCGTTCGGGGTGAACGGGTTTAACCGTGAGCACCTCGCAGCCTTGCCGTATCACGGCGTGAAACGGGTGCTGATTGCCTTTGACCGGGACGAGGCCGGAGACCGTGGCGCGGCTAATGTGGCGGCTGATTTACTGGAAGCCGGTATCGAGGCATGGCGGGTGCAGTTCCCGCCGGGCATGGATGCCAATGACTATGCGCTGAAAAGCGGCAACGCTGAACATGCGCTGGGGCTGGCCTTGCAACAGGCGGTCTGGCTGGGACAGGGAACAGCGCCGGGCGCGGTGTTCAGCCATGAGCGGCCCGTCTCGCCGAGTGTGACGGAAAAGCCTCACAATGCAGATGTGGCTAAACCGGCTGCCTTAGCCGCCCCACCGGAGCTGACTGTTGCCCCCGTGCCTTGTGAGCGCACGGCCTGCGGTGAACTGCTGATGAAAAGCGGCCCCCGGGTCTGGCGGGTACGGGGGATGAAAAAATCGCCGGTGCCCGATGTGATGAAAGTCAATGTGCAGGTGCGGGATGAAACGTCCGGCCTGTTCCATGTGGATACGCTGGACATGTATCACGCGCGGCATCGTCAGAACTACATCAGCACGGCGGCGCAAGAGCTGGAATGCGAGCTGTCGGTCATCAAACGCGAAGCCGGGCGGGTATTACTGATGCTGGAGCAGCAACAGGATGCGCAACAGCAAGCCGACGCCGAAGCCTCAGGGACAA
>NZ_PUWT01000134.1:0-1205 GCF_002968995.1 Photorhabdus hindustanensis | reverse complement strand
ACACCGTTTTTCTGTCCGCCGCCCGAAAGCGTCATAGCGATATTCCCACGGTATCCCGTCCGGGGTGATAAGGCCGGTCAGCTGATTCTGGCTGTTCCACCGGTATGTCGTCAGCGCCAGCCGGCAACCTTCCGCTAAAAACTGCTTCTCCTGCATGCGGCCGGCCCGGTCGTAAACAAACCGGTGCGAGTCCACCCAGTTCAGGCGATGGCCCTCCTGATAGAGGGTTTCCCCCATAATCTCCTGCACCCCGTCAAACCGTCTTGACGGGTACCCGGTCTCATCATACTGATAATGCTCCCGCAGTGTCCGGCCCTCCCCCACCGACATCACCTGGCCGTTGCCGTTGAGGAGATAATTTAACGGCTGCCCGTCATCACTGACCGAGGTCAGGTTCAGTGCGGCATCGTATTCATACCGGCGGGCCACCCCCGCGTAAGCGGGTCCTTCAATCTCGTCCGGTTCAGCCGGCCGGAAAAAATAGGGATTACGGCCGGCCCGTTGCGCGGTTAACTGGCCCATCAGGCTGTACTGCTGACGCAGAATAAATCCCCCTTCCACGTAACGGCCCGTGTCCCGGCCGGCGTCATCCCGCTCGATGGTCAGGGGCGATTGTTCCTCCAGCGCCAGCTTAATCAGTTCCCCCACCCGGTTGACTTCCCGGCGACTCTGCCAGCGGCAGAGGTAGGACTGCCCGGTAAACCGGGCCGGGCCGGCAACCGGCGCTGTTTCGCCGGTGAATAACTGCCGTTCTACCGTGCGGTTATCCGGGTAGTGACGCTGAATCTCGCCGTGCGGCTGAATTTCTCGCACTATCCGGTCCTGCTCGTCATATTCAAAATGCAGGGCGCTGTCCGGGGAGTCCACGGTTAACAGCCGGCCCAGGATGTCGTAATGATAACGGGTGGTCCCTTCCGGGGCGCGCAGCGTCGTCAGCCGGCGGGCGGCATCATAATCATAGCGGGTCACGTTCTCTTCCCCGTCCCGCTTTTCAATGCAGTTCCCCGACCGGTCATAACGATAATGCCACTGCGTGCCGGCATAATCCTGCTCGGTGATAACCCGCCCGTCCGCATCCAGGGTGTAGGTGTAAGTTTCCCCCTGCGGGTTAATCACCTGCGTCAGTTGCAGCGTGTCGGCATCATAACGATACTGCCAGCGATGCCCCTCGCCGTCACGCCGGGCGACCGGCAGGTCAAACGGGC
>NZ_PUWT01000133.1:0-2990 GCF_002968995.1 Photorhabdus hindustanensis | reverse complement strand
TGCTCACGACCCCTTTTAATATCCTGATTTCAAATGCTTCACATGTCTGACGAACTAACTCGCGCACCCGTATTGCTACTTCACCTATCAGCACTTTGTGCCTGTATTTCGTTACCCACACAAAATGGTATTCAATCTGAAATACTGTGTGACTACCGTATCTGTAATCCATGTTGCACCTCCCATGCAACACAGTATCTCAGCTAAAGCTGACCGACTAAAGTCGGTGGTTTTAACCTTTCATATGGAAGAATAAATCGGATATGATTAACATTCGTTAAATGTAAAACCACGATATATCATAATGTTTAAATTTCGCAAAAAGCATATAGCCAAAAGATAAAAAACGGTTAAAACCAGATACCGATTAAAATCATACGTTAAAAAAATAACTTTTAATCACAGTTTAAAACCTGCTCTGGTTTTATGGGTATTTCAATTAAAGGCTTTATACCCTATGGATTTCAAGATGCATCGCGACGGCAAGGGAGCGAATCCCCGGGCAACACCAGACTCAGGTAGGAGCTACTATCGTCACCATCAATTTCTCGGGAATCTAGGTAACGCAATCAGATAATGAGGAGATTCATCTTCGTTTTTAACATCACTAACCACCCAACCACAGAGCTGATTTTTTTCCTAGTGAGAATACCTTCCTCTATCTTAATAATATTTTCCGGTGAATATTTGCTTAACCCTTTCAGTGAATAGCTGTGAAAACACAGATGAGTACCGAACTCCTCCCGAAAGCGCCGGTAGCAGGCCAGAATGCGCTGTTTCTTTTCCGGGGTGTAACCCTGTTTAAAAAACAGAGTGATAGAAATCCCAAGACGAGAAACGGTCAGCCCATCGCCATTGAGGAAGGTAAACGCGGTCAGTTGTGATTTCAACTGGGCAAAGTCGTCTGAAATTTCCATCATTTTCTTTGTTAGTTATTAAGTCAGTAGATAATCTGTTATTCCCACATATTTGCCGCTTCCCGGATCAGATGCCAGAGGGTTGTGCCCTTCTCTGCACCTTCAACATCGAAAGCCATCGCGCCCTGAGCAAAGAAGTACTGCCTGCCCGGCAGGCTATCGGTTCGCCAGATCCCGCTAACCAGTGCCGGATGGTCACTTCTCAAAGGGGTCACTTGCAACGGGCCACGGTCATAACGGGCATACCAGGCTTGTGTGGAAATATCATCAAAATGCCCCTCTCCATAAAAATGCAGTGAATCACCTTCTCCCGGAACAAAACGTATCGGACGTATCAGTTGGTTAATGGCAAAATAACTCTCCGGGACACTGCCCGGCAGTGGCGTTAAGTCCGGGTATTCACCGGCCCGGATAATCAGGCCATCACGGTAAGAACTAATCACCACATCCCGGTAGGGGCGCAGCACCTGACGTATCCAGAATTCCCCACCCAGTCGGTTTACAAATCGTTTGGACAGCAGGGTGATCCAGTTAATGCTTCGGATGGAGTGGGCATAATCGTCCAGCGTGGTGTGAACTGTGGAGTTGACTTGCAGGGCAGGGTAACGCAGGGCCAGTTGGTACTCCAGAGGAAAATAGTCATGATAATCTCTGGGTAAGACCAGGCAGTAACCACAGTCTCCCCAGTCAGGTTCGAGTTGTTCACACAGAAAGTCCAGCCAGGCCATAAACCGGGTTATGCCCTCTTGTTCCTTTAGATAATCCCAGGGCAATACCAGACTAAGGTAAGAGCTACTGTCGTCACCATCGATTTCTCGAGAATCCAAGTAATGCATCAGATAGTGAGGGGCTTCATAGATGTTTTTAGCGTCACTAATATCCCAAGTAGAAAGCTGATTTTTTTTCTGATTAAGAATACCTTCTTCCACTTTGGCTATATGTTCCGGTGAATATTTTTTTAACCCTTTTAGAGCATGGCGGTGAAAACGCAGGTGAGTACCAAACTCTTCGCGAAAGCGCCGGTAGCAGGCCAGAATGCGCTGTTTTTTCTCCGGTGTGTAACCCTGTTTAAAAAACAGGGTAATTGAGAGACCCAGGCGGGAAACAGTCAGTCCATCGGCATTGCTAAAAAGAAAAGAGGTCAGTTGTGATCTCAGTTGGGCAAAGTAATTTGAAGTTTCCATCATGTTCTCCATGAATTATGAGGCGGTAGCGAATGTCACACTCGCCAATATTGCCAGGACGGCAGCTAACGCGGCGGCGCTTACCGCAGCAGCAGCGGCTAAAATCTCCACCAGTGCAATCAGCGCGGCAGTGACGGCAAGGGTGACAAGGATAACAACGGCGACACCGGCAATAATCACCACCATTTCCAGCATGCTTTCACCCACCTCTTTCAGTATCTGCATCCAGCTAATGTTTTTGAGCTCTTCCAGAGTGATATCTGAACCCTGTTGCACCGTCTGCCACCGGGCTTTTATCTCACTTTCAGTCCAGGTCACGATTTTCCCCGTTTGTGCACTGACCCAGGAAAAAGCGTAGCTGACCTGATGGCTTATCGGGTCAATAACTTCTTCACACACCCACTTGCCGGCCTGATTGAGCCATGAACCAAACTGGGCAAGGAGCTCCCGGGTACTGTCGCGGACATAATTCAACCCATTTTCGGCCAGACCCGCCACCTCCTGCCCGAGGATAACCCAGTCTTCATAGCTGGGTAAAAAAGACCACGGGGAGGTACTGACCAGTGGGAGTTTTTTGGTCAGCGGTTGCGGAATAGTCCCCGGCACTCCCTCTGCGGGAGAAGCGGGTAAAGCTTCCTCATCAGGCGGCGAACCGGGTGGCAGCGGGGCCAGTGGGATGGGATTTTTATAGTGTTGAGAACCGGGCTGATAAAGTTTTCGCCACGCTTCATCATACTGTTTTTGTTCTTCTGTGCGGTTATCGCTGATACGCATTACACCAAAGCGGTCTTCGGTTGCAATCTGGATGTAATCTATTTCTTGATCTTCGGCAAGTTTATCACCCGGAAATTTCACTTCAATCAACATCTTTAAATTATCAGGGTGCACA
>NZ_PUWT01000132.1:0-5609 GCF_002968995.1 Photorhabdus hindustanensis | reverse complement strand
GGAGCACCAAATTCCGTGATGCGTCAATATTTGACATCGCACCGCGTAAATCTGCCCATTCCCGCACTTCTGCCGGTGTGAGGGAATCCAGCCCCTGCATTCTGGCTTTTTCCTGAATTTCGCCTATCCGGGCACTGTAGTCACCTTGCAATGCCCGCAGCTCTTTGGCAACGGCAACGCACTGGTCAGCGCCTGAACACGTTGCTATCCGCTCCTGAACTTTGTCATATTCCTGCCGATATTTATCCCTGACGGCAGAACGGCAACTGGTATCACTCTGACAGTTGACCAGTTCCTCGCTCCTTGAACGATTCTGGTCAACGCTTAAATGGCGATTATCGACAACAGCTCTTAAAAATTACCAACCATAATCATCTTTCATGATTTGGTAAAATCTATCGTAAGCTGACTCTTCATTAGTAAAAACTTCCTTATATGTGATTTTTCCTCTATTGTTGTATATAACATCCCAGACTCCATCATGAGGGTTAATACATAGGCACTCTCCTTCTTTCAATCCATCTAAACTATAAATACCGTTAGGTACATTTTTATATTCAAGGATGGATACTAATTCTTGTCTTGTCACTTATTCTCTCCCAAGTAATGATTATCTAAATACCATTGAACAGGCTTAGGTAGTTCATATTGCGTTCCTTGCCCCTTTTGACCAAACCACGGCAATATCTTGCTTTTTGAAACACCATCTATAGGTTTTAGAACTTTATACACATTATAAGGTGCATTTGCAGAATAAGATGGTAATGCCCTATTCTCAAATGGTACTCCCACTGGTGATGTAAATGTTCCTTTTGTTGAACCATACCTATCAATAATTGCCCCATTTGGCAGCGTTACTTTCTCAACAGGACCATAAGCTCCCCGATTTGGCGGCCAAATTCCTAATGATTCCTGAACAGAACCCTCTGCTTTACTGTATTGTCCAAAGTTCGATGATTCTCTGGCAACCTGACTAGTAGTAACATTTTCTTTGACACGATTTGCTACCGTCTTAGCCACAGTAGCCTCTGCCGCTGTTTTGCCTACACCGATCACACCAGCAGCACCTACACCACCCGGCGTTAATGCTTCTGCAACCTGAATACCTGCATTATTTAGACAAATTGTTGGCGCAGCTTTACACCCTTCCAGTGCAGCTCGTGCCATTGCAGCAATTTCAGGTGTGGCGGCCACAATCTGGGCACCACCGGCTACTGCCATTCCTCCCGCAGAGACAATTAGGTTTCCATCAGCTATACCTTTAGCAATATTAGCCTTGCACGTCGTATCGCAGTCTGGTGTTTTACTTAACCAGAATCCAAGATCCGAGCCGGCTGCTGCGCCAAGGGCATTATTGTCCGCTGCATTCTTCCCTGCCTGCGCCCCAGTGAGGGCACTGGCGCTGGAGTCACCGGCAATACCACCGGCCAGCCCGGCCGCCAGAGTGGAAAGGGTGCTGATAGTTTGTTTTTGCTCTTCCGTTAACTCACTGACTTTTGCCCCGTCGCCGTAAAGTTGCTTTATCAGAACCTGAGCCGCCAGTTCACCCGACGCGGCACCGGCTGCCCCTGACAGGGCATTATTACCGCTGACCTCTGCCGCCACCGCACCTAAAATTGCATGGGCCAGCGTATTGGTGGCGATATCCACTTTATGAGTTTGTGGGTCAGTGGTCAGCTCTTTTATCACGCCCGCCAGATACGGTGAAGCGCCCCCGGCCAGCGCCTGACCGAGATTGTTCCCCGCTAAGCCCTGAATCGCTGCCGTAGCCGCCTGTAGGGCTTTCTGATAGGTTCCGCCGGTCCCAAAGCCCGAGTCATTCAGCGCCTGTGTGTAAGCGGTGTCATAAACTTGCTTATTGATATCCGCCGCAGTCGGGTGTGGATTGCCACTGTCGACCAGTTTTTTTCTGGCTGCCGCTTTGTCCGGTTCACTGATATGGTCCAGTTTCGCTTTCGCCGCTTTGGTGGCGATAATTTTCCCTTCCGTACTGGCTATCTCGGTCATCTGGGCGCTGATTTCGCCAATCAGTCGCGCCTGTTTCAGCCGTTGCTGCTCTTTTTCCTTGTCAAATATCGGACTGAGGACATTGGCGGCATTATCAGTATCGCGGCTGAGGGTCGCGATATCCTGCGTCTGATGCGCTTTATCCCGGATAATCAGGTTGCCGTCGCTGACGGCGGCGTGCGTGGTGCTGCTGTCATGGCCCTGGTTATGGGAACCGCTCAGCCCATTGACCGCCAGATTATTCAGGACCTGACCGGCGGTGGGTTGGCCGAGGCTGACGCCCGCGCTTTGCTGCTCAACAGTAAAGTCCGCTTGATTTTTAATATCCTTGAAGCCCAGCGTCCCGGTGTTCAGGGTGTTGTTGGCTTTGTCGGCTTGACTGGCTATCACCGCGCCGTCCAGTTGGGTGTGGTCGCCGACGTTAACCTGATAGCCGCCTTTGCCGGCAAACAGCCCGGTCTGCTCCTGCACGCTGTCATAGTTGCTGTGGAGTTTATTGCGGCTGGCATTGAGGCTCGCGGTGCCGTTAGTGAGGGGCCCCACGGTGGCGCTGACGCCCGCGCTGGCGTTGTGTTGCTGGCTGTCATAGCGCTGGCTGTCCTGCTCGCTGCTTAATGTCAAATGACGTTTTACGTCGGCGGTAATCTGCTCGCCGCTGACCTGAGCCCCTTTCAGCGTCGTGTCCCGGCCACTGTTCAGCCCGACGGCCTGTCCCGCCTGTAACGTGGTGTTAGTGTGACTGACGCCGTTGCCGTTTTCACGGCCGGTGCCCCGACTGACATTGGCCGAGACGTTCAGGCCGGTGCCCCCCGGCCCCGCGGTCAGGCCCACACCTAGCGAGCTGCCGTGGCTGCTGTTTTTGCCGGTAGTCTGTTCGGTGTTCTGGCTGGAGGAGAGTTGAATATCCCGGTTAGCATGGAGTTGCAGGTCTTTACCCGCCTGTAACTGGCTGCCCTGAATGCGGATATCGCCATGCTGGCCTGATGCGTCTTTGCCATCCCCTTTGGCGGTTATGGTCAGGTTATCCCCGGCAGTGAGATGGCTGCCCTGTTGAGTGGTCTGGCGGTGCTGCTGTTCTGAACGGGAAGACTGGCGACCGTAGGACAGGCTCACCCCGGCCAGATTGTTATTGCCTTTGTCGTCACTGCCCTGAGCCGCTGCCAGTCGGCCAGCCTGCACGGCTTGTACTCCGCTGAGGGCAGCTTGAGTATTTTGCAGCGCTTTCACTCTCGGGTCACTTTCAGTGCGGGCGGCTCTGGCGGTTTGCGCCGCGCTGTTGACGGCCCCGCCTGCTGTGCCGCTCAGCGCCACGGTTAAGCCGCTCTGTTTTTGTTCGGTTTTTGTTCGTGGTGTGATGGCGGTTTTCCGCGCTGGTGATATCAACCTGTTGACCGGCCAGCGTCAGGTCTTTACCGGCAATCACCTCGCTGCCGTGAACCCGGAGCTGTTCTCCGGCGTTGAGACTCACGTTACCGTGGCTGCTGCCGACCGTGCTGCCTTTACTCAGCTGGCTGTCACTGTCGGTGGTGACTTTCTGGCTGGCTTTGCCTAAGGTAAAACCAATCCCGCCCGTGCCCATCAGGCCCGATTTTTTCTCCTGCCGCAAGTGGGTTTCATCGTGCGCTTCCGCAGCGGCGGTGACGGTGAGCTGATGACCGGCGTTCAGGCTGACATCCTGCGTACCGGCGACATTGCTGCCGCTAATATGCAGGTCTTTACCGGCCCGGAGATTAACCTTATCGCCACTGAATGTGGTGCTGAGCGCCTGCCGGTCATGCACTTCGTCGTGGGTTTCCACTGACGATTTCGACAGCCAGCCTTTGCTGGTTTGTTTACTGTGTTCCACTAAATCGGATGAGGCCGTACCGGTGGTCAGCGTCAGGTTATTTCCGGCCTGCGCCGTCAGTTGTCGACCGGCGTTGACGTGGGCGGCGGTGGCGTTCAAATCCTGCCCGGCTTGCAGGGTCACCTCACCGGCGCCGGTTATCTGGCTGCCGATATCCTGTTGCTGGGTCAGATGGCGATAGTTATCTTTCCCCCAGTTGCCCTGTTCTGTACGGCGCGTGCTTAAGGCGTCCAGCGTCAGGTTATGGCCTGCGGTTATCTCGGTGTGACCGTCTTTACCGGCATTCTTGACGTCACTGGCGGTTAATTGCACATTGTTGATGGCGCTCAGCGATAAGGCGCCCTTATCGTTCCGCACATAGATGCCTGCCGGACGGTCTAACCAACGGTTAGCCTCATCCCCGCGTACCGTCGATGCGCTGGTGATATCGCGGCCTGTCAGAGTCACCCGGTCATCGCCCTGAATCCGGCCGCCCCGGTTGGTGAGCGTCTGTTGGGCCGCTAAATCCACTTTGCCGCCGCGAATAAAGCCGCTATTGGTCAGATTGTTGGCCGTCAGTTGGGTGACGTCACGCCCGCTAATCGTGCCGCTGTTGGTGATATCGCCCTGATTGTTGAGCGCCACGGTATTCCCGGCCAGCAAAGCGCCGTCACTGCTCAGGTCGCCCTGACGGACGCGGGCATAAACCTGCGGCACGGTGACCACCTCGGTCGTGCCATCCGGCAGGGTCACGGTTTGGTTAGTCAGCCAGATAATGTCTGAGGTCAGCAACGCCATCTGCGCCGGACTCAGCGCCACGCCCGGCGTTAATTGCTGCTGTTTGCCAAAAGCGACACCGGCATCCATCAGCGCTTTAAACTGGGCTTCGTCGTTGTTGTAGCCCGGCAGATAGCGCTGGCCGGTCAGTTGGGTGATTTGGTCACGCACCAGACGCTGTTCGTAGAACCCATCGCCCAGGCGTTTGTGAACCAGCGCCGGGTCGTGCGTTAACTGTTGCCGCATGTAGTCCGAGCCGAGCCACTGTTTATACTGGGTAAATTTCGGGTCGGTCTCGACCAGATAGTGGCTGTCGCTGCCCGGTTGCACGGTATACAGGCTGTTATCCGGCAGGCGGGTATCGGGCGTCACCACGCGTATTACCGGGTCGACAGTTTGCCCTTTGACGGTCTCCGGGGGCAAACTCAGTGGCTGATTTTTGATACCGTTCACCGGCGTGACCGCTGTGGGGGCAGAATGTATCTGACCGGTTTGTCGGTCTGTAATCGTGATATCGGTACCCTGTGGACGGGTATGCGCCTGCCAGGCCAGCGTTTTCAGGTCGAGGGTTTCTATGACGGGGGCAGGGTCATAATGGCTGCGGCTTTTTCCCTGTGAGGTTTTGGTGCCCCCGAATCCGAACTTTTTCTTTCTGGTTTTTTTGGCATACCAGTGGGTCTGGCTGCCAGTATCAGTGGTTACGCGTTCGCCCTGAGTAGCGATATTGTGCAGCTCGCCTATCTCCCCGTTTAGCGCCCCACCGGCGATAATTTGGCTGTCGTGATTGGTGACCTGCGCACTGTTGAGCGTCATATTGCCCCCGGCCAGAATTTTACCGGGGTCACTCTGTTTAACCTGAGTTTCCTTGACGGTCCGGGTGTACTGATATTCGTAAAAGTCATTACTGCGGCTGCCATCCGGCATGATGGCATCGTGCACTTTGTATTTATTGTGGCGGGAAGTGTCCACCTGCGACCAGTCGTAACGGGTGGTCTGGCCG
>NZ_PUWT01000131.1:0-908 GCF_002968995.1 Photorhabdus hindustanensis | reverse complement strand
CTGGCTTTTTGCGGGTTCCCTGCCCGCGGGACAACGGGCGGCCATGATAATGAGCCTATTGGAAACCGCTCAGGCCAACGGACATGAGCCCTGGGTCTGGTTACGTGATGTCCTCAGCCGGCTGCCTGTCTGGCCGAACAATCGGTTGAATGAGCTGCTGCCCTGGCCTGAGAATCCCTTCCGTTAACATCCCATTTTGTTGTTATCTGACAACGCAAGGTGAGTCCACCGGAACATTACGGAACAAAAACAGCACCATGTGACCCAATGGCGCCACAGTGACCTGACCCGAAAACAGTATTGCGAACAGCATCAGCTGAGTTTTTCCTCTTTCCGCGACTGGATTGCCGACAGTCACAAAATGCGCCAGCCTCTCAGCCAGACACTGCCCGCCATCTTGCCGGTTTCACTCCAGCCTGACAACGCAAGGTGAGTTCACCGGAACATTACGAAACAACGATGTACCGCTAAATACAAAACTGCCCACTATTAAGCGGGCAGTATAACAACTTTACAAATCTCATCGGTTTACAAACAACTCTTTAACCGTTCGCTTTGCGGGCCGTCTCGACTCGCGACGTTCAAATCCGTTCCCAACAGAGTTTATCCTATATAATGTGGAGAGACACAGTAACCAGGCAATATAAGCAAACAAAGCGAGAATACCTCAATACGCAAAAACCCCCAGCTTGCGCTGAGGGTTTCCACTGTATTTAAAGCCTGGCAGTGTCCTACTCTCACATGGGGAGACCCCACACTACCATCGGCGCTACGGCGTTTCACTGCTGAGTTCGGCATGGGGTCAGGTGGGACCGCCGCGCTATCGCCGCCAGGCATATTCCGTTTTATTCCAACCCTTGTCTGACTCTCCGTCAACACAACCATTGGAACCAATCTCTGAACAAGCT
>NZ_PUWT01000130.1:0-2019 GCF_002968995.1 Photorhabdus hindustanensis | reverse complement strand
CGGCTTTTATCTGACGGTCATTGATAAGATTACCGGCCGTTTTCAGGGTCAGATTGCCATTGGCCGCAGTGTTGCCGGTATGATGAAAATCCTCGGTTAAAGTGACCGCCATATCGCCCTGTGATAACAGTTGGCCGTCACCGCTCAGAGAGTGTGCGTTAATCGTGGCCTGTTCCCCGGCAATCAGCGTGCCTTGCCGGTTGTTAATCGCCAGATGCGGTTGCTGAGCCTCGCTTTTGAGAGTGAGCTGTTTGCCCGCAGAGACCAGCCCCTGAGTATTATTCAAGGTCTGGCTGATGTTCACTTTCAGATGGTTGGCTGCCCGTAAAGCACCCTGGGTATTGTCCACCTGTTGAGCGTTGACCGTCAGGTTTTGCGCTTCCAGTCCGTTATCAACCTGAGCTGTTTCCCGGTTAATCAGGTGAGTGGTGTTCAGGGTCAATTGCTGACCGCCACGGATAAGACCGCCGGTGTTATCGGTTTGAGTGTCAACATGAAGTTGGGTGTCGCCCACCGCCTGCGCCTGCCCGTGACGATTATCGAGCTGGTGAGTGTTCAGAGTTAAGGTGTCCGTGGATAACAGTTTACCATCCCGATTATCCAGCGCGGCGTGTCGGGTATCGATAGCCAACTGTCCGCCTTGAAGATGACCGTGACGATTATCCAGTGAGCCGCTGGTGACGGTCGTTTTGCCCTCACCTATAATCTGGCCCTGTTGGTTATCCAGTAACTGCCCGTTGGTGTCCAGATTCAATGCGTCTGCGGATTGTAAGGTGCCCTCGCGGTTTATCAGTTGCCGGCTGTGAATATCCAGTCCGCCATTACCCGCTATCATGCCGCCGGTGTTATCGGTGTCGCCGGCGCGCAGGGTTAAGTGCCCGCCACTTAACAACCGGCCCGCTTTTTGGTCGGTATTGCGGGTATTGGTGAGTCTATGGCCGTGGGTATCAATGGTCATCTCGCGACCGGATTGTAACAATCCCGCCGTATTATCCAGCGGGCCGCTGGTGACGGTCATTTTGCCCTCACCCATAATCTGGCCCTGTCGGTTATCCAGTAACTGCCCGTCGGTATCCAGAGTCAGGGCGTCGGCGGATTGCAGGGTGCCTTCGCGGTTTATCAGTTGCTGACTGTGAATGTCCAGCCCGCTATTTCCGGCTATCTGGCCCTGAGTATTATTGAGCGCGGTGCTGGTCAGCGTGGTTTTGCCGTCCGCCGCGATTATCCCGCCGGTGTTATCAACATCGCCGGTACGCAGGATTAACTGCCCGCCGCTTAACACCCGGCCCGCTTTTTGGTCGGCATGGTGGGTATTGGTGAGCTTCTGCCCATGGGTATCAATAGATATCTCGCGGCCAGCCTGTAACAGCCCCGCCGTATTATCCAGTTGACCACTGTTTAAGGTCAGGGTGTCTTCGGCTATCACCTGTCCGGCGGTATTGGTGAAGGGATGGCCTGTCGTCTGGCTGTCAATGTCTTGCGCCAGCAACACCCCCTGGGTGTTATCCAGGGTCTGGCTGGTCGTGGTCAGTCGGGTTTTGGCTTCGATATGACCGTTAACATTTTGAATAGTTTTGCCAACGGTCAGCGTAGCGCTGTTCCCGGCGGCAACAATGCTCCCCCGGCGATTATCCAGTTGGGTGGCGCTGAGTTGTAACGCGTTGCCCGCTTCCAGTCGGCCCGCCTGATTGTCCAGGGTGTCTTTGACCGCCAGTGTCAACGAACCCTGGTCGGCGGCCACGATGTTGCCGTGACGATTATCGACGGTCGTTGCTTTAAGGTTCAGGTTGCCGTTGCCCGCAAGGGTGCCGCGCTGGTTATCCAGTATCCGGGTAGTGAGGGACAAGTCATCCTTACCCTGTTGTTGCATCACGCCGCCTTGATGGCTCAGGGTGTCGGCGTTGACGGTTATCTGCCCGGCCTGAGTTTCGGCGTGGTTGAGTTGCAGTTCACCGGCCTGTATCGTCAGGGCGCCATTGGTGAGCAATTTGCCCTGATTGCCGAGCTGGAAATTTTAGT
>NZ_PUWT01000013.1:0-92524 GCF_002968995.1 Photorhabdus hindustanensis | reverse complement strand
CTTAAACTCTAGTTATGATTCTCTGGGTGAATTACGTATCCTTATAGGATTTGAGTTTTTCTGTTTTACAATTATTTTTGGAATTGCACTTTATACATCTATTCTCTTCTTTAGAAAAAAGAAGAAAACACCTTTGTTTTACATTATCCTGTTAGTTTTTACCTCATTATTTGTCATCACCGATTTAGCGTTGGCTCATTATGGATATGAAATAAAACTGGATTATAATCATCTTTTCTTGCTTTTTAGAACTGTGTTTTATGCATGTGTATGGGTGCCTTACTTTATTATATCTATTCGAGTTAAAAGGACATTTATTAAATAATGGTTAAAATTAAACTATTTTATAAACAATATTCAGTGGGAGTAGGTGAATTTTTTATAATTAATATTTGTTTGAAAAATATGACAGCCAAAACTACCTCGGCCTTGTGAATTGCTCCCCAAAATCAGACAATTCAAATCACGCTTTCATTAAGGTCCGAGTCCTGTATTTTACTGGACTCAGACCATTTAATTTATACTTGATGCGTAAGCGTGCGGCGAAAAAGGGTAACAGTGTTATGGTCAAGAGAATTTATATTTCAGCTATTAATAACGACTATAATGGAAAAATGATTTTGGTTGATAATTATTTTTTTACAATCAAAATAAACGTGTAAATGTTATACTGAGATTATCAAGGCTGGCGAAGGAGATAATTCAAAAGATTTTAATTTTGCTCAAGAAAACGGTGGGTTCGACTAATAAATGCAATTTTTCATAAAGATAGATCATTTGACTCCCAATAAATTACAGTGGGAATCAAATAATCTTTCTAGTTCTTCATCGTATAAGAATACTATGATCTTAACGCTTGATTATTAAATATTGGATCAGATTGAATATGGATTCTCTGTAAATGTCTTTCTGATTTGGAGGTAAATCCTTCACGTCCATGTAGCAGAGAGAAGTTATCCACAATCACCAGATCGCCTTTTTTCCATGTATGAGCATATAAATGGCGTTTATCATAGAGTGTTTTGATGAAATCTTGCTGAAATTCCGCTACTTGATCAGGGCTGATATTATGGTATTCAATAGCATGTTTATTCAGGAATTTTTCTCCATCTATCGCGGGTTCATTATATCTGATAACGTATCCGTTTCCGTCAGGATGTTCTTCCAGTAGAGGAGAATGAACCTCTCCACCATAATGAGTGACCTTATTAATGCGATAAGTAATAGATATATTTTTCCATTGTTCTAGTTGCTGTTGAGTAGCATTAGTAACAACACGACGAGTATTGACAAAGGTTGTTCTGCCCCCTTGGTCACTTTCAGGTGCGTGGACACAATGGAACATAATAAATTCGGGAATGGTCGGTTTATACATGCCATCCCAGTGTAATGGCATATAGCTGTTATCAAAAACGTGATCGGTAGCATCTTGATGTTCACGAACATCTAAAATAGCACCAAACGGCCACATCATTATTTCTCCCCAATTATGGGCATATTCTTCATATTTTTTGTGGTCAGATAAGTCAGATTTGAAACCACGTAATATAAGCAGATTGTGTTTTCTAGTCAGTTCTTTCAGTTGTTCCACTGATAATGTATCAATATGTTGATCGGAATATTGAGGAGTAATTTTTAAACCAAATGGGGTTATCTCTTCTGTCTGGAAGTTATTTAATTCTGTCATAGTTATTTTCCTTTAATTATAATTTCTCTTTAAATCACCATGTTACGTTAAATTACCATCTTACGTTAAATTACATAGTGACTGGGTTTTCCATGAATATTAACTAGCTTTCCACCCATCATCTGGACTTCTTTGTGTTTCATAAGTATGAATTGTCCATTTACATTGGCTGCGACACCGTGCCAAGGGGTTAACCAATCATCCCGGGTTGGCATCATATGAATACCAAGTTTAATACTACTTGCTGGCTGAGGATGAATAGATAAACGTATGGCTTTTGGAAAATGAGTATCTAATAAACTTCCCCATGCCCAACTTCGTTGAATAACACCGACGGCCCTTTGTTTGGCATCTTTTTGTAAAGCATTGTTTGAGCCAGTATAGCCGGGTAATAAGCTGTCTTCATATAAGAAACGAGTGACTGCACGATATAATTGTAATCCGTCACTATTTTGCAATAGTTCTTCTTTGATAGATTCTTCTGTGCGGGCATAATGTTTAATTAACATCTGTCTCTGCAAGTTGAAATCATCACTATGTTCGCAGAGTTCCTTATCGTCATTAAGGTTAAATGTACTTAAATTGATAGCACCCATTTCATGAAGTAATTGTTTAATATCTTCATGATATTGGCTGATAACTGTATCACTGACGTGAATGAGATCACCGAAAACGTGTCCATCAGAGCAAATAATAATGCGGGCGCCAGGCGGATAATAAAGCTGAATACGCTGGCAAAGAGAATTAAGAAAAATCAAAGACAAGCGCTCTGCCATATCAGGGGAGGTGCCAAGTACTTTATTTCTGTTTGGTGACTTGGTTGGGAATGCCGGTAAGATGAATTCGATAGGCTTTTTCTTCTTGATAAAATATTCAATTCTAGGTAATTGTACAGTTTTAACAATCTCTCTTTCTTGATCTGTATTTTTCTCTGAGTCAGTAAGGTGTCTGCGATATTGTAATAATTCACATAAAATCTGCATGGAAATATCATTAACAGAAACATTTTCGGGAGTAATATTATCAATAGTGGCACTTTGCATAATTACGATTTCTCATACTTGTTGTAAATATATTTATTATTTTGTTTCTTTAAAATAGATAAATAGCGGTTTAATTAATTGGTATAGACGAAGTGTAAGATAACGCAATTAAAAGATAATATAATATTTAAGAATATCTAATAATCTATTTCATAATAAGCAATATGCTTGAATATAAATTATATAGTTAATCAATATATTTGATCGATTGTTACATTAAGGCAAAGTTTTACGTGGTTATTAAAATATTTAAAAACTGGTCCGATCACTTTTTATGAGATAAATAATTGAGTATGTAAATTGATAAGTAATTTGTTTTTCTTCTGTAATGTATTTATAGTGATTATATGTTGTGATTATTGTATAAGAAAAAAATATAATTATAACGGGGATGTGTCATTCAGACAGAAAATAAATTCTTGTATCAGATTAATAATATAGACTGTTATTATAATCATGTCGGGTTATTATTTTTCGGAAACTGAATTTGTCCTTAACCCAGTCGGGGAAATAATCCTTATTCCATATGGATATTACGATATGTTTGTTATCTTAGAATAAATATTAATGAATAAATCACAGCATAATTATTCAATAGTACAAATGAATATTGGTCTCGATTTTGGCGGGGTTACGTAGAAAAAAGTAGTTATGCAATGTGAATTAAATTGCAGTACTTCCCCATAGACTGACGATCAGTCATAGGGGAAGTGAAAATGACTTAAGGACAGATTTGATGATGTTCAAACGTATCAAGTAATTGCTGAATGAATTCCAGACGTGCCATTCTTTCGTTCAGAGCGGTGATGAATTTCAGTTTAGCGGGGCCATCCAACCGGTAGATTTCAGGTTGTTTCTGTAACAGGCCGATAAGATAAGTTGGATCGACTTTATGTTTCTCACTAAACTCGATGAATCCTCCTTTTTCATGGGCTTCTATTCGTTTAATACCTAACTTCTGAGCTGACAAGCGAATGGCTGCTGATTGTAATAAATGGCGCCCCGGATTAGGTAATGTGCCGAATCGGTCTATCAATTCAACCTTCAATTCTGCTAATTCTGATTCGTCCTTGGCGCTGGCGATACGTTTATAAAAAGACAAACGCATATTGACATCGGGAATATAATCATCGGGTAACAAAATAGGTATCCGCAATTCAACGTCAGTTTGGCTATTGGTCAAGTCTTCAAGTGAAGGTTTGCGGCCTGCTTTTAGTGCATCGACAGCGCTTTCCAACATCTCCATGTAGAGAGTGAAGCCGATGGTTGTCATCTGACCACTTTGTTCTTCGCCCAAGAGTTCGCCGGCTCCACGGATTTCAAGGTCGTGAGTTGCCAGTGCAAAGCCTGCGCCTAAATCTTCAAGGGAGGCGATGGCTTCCAGACGTTTGTGCGCATCGGTTGTCATTGCTTTCGGATGTGGTGTCAGTAGGTAAGCATAAGCCTGATGGTGGGAGCGTCCGACGCGTCCACGTAATTGATGCAATTGGGCCAGGCCGAAATGGTCAGCACGTTCGATAATGATGGTATTGGCGCTTGGAATATCGATGCCTGTCTCAATAATTGTGGTGCAAATCAGAACATTAAATCGTTGATGATGGAAATCAGTCATCACTCGTTCCAAATCCCGTTCACGCATTTGCCCATGACCAATTGCGAACCGTGCTTCTGGTACTAACTCTTCGAGACGCAGTTTCGCTTTCTCAATATTTTCAACATCGTTATAGAGATAGTAGACTTGGCCTCCGCGCAAAACTTCACGCAGTATGGCTTCTCGCACAACCAGACTGTCATACTCGCGCACGAAGGTTTTAACTGCCAGACGACGGGCGGGAGGAGTCGAAATAATTGAGAGGTCTCGCATACTACTCATTGCCATATTGAGCGTTCGGGGAATTGGGGTTGCGGTAAGGGTCAGAATATCGACGTCGGCACGCATGGCTTTGATCTGCTCTTTGTGGCGAACACCAAACCGATGTTCTTCATCGACGATTAACAAGCCAAGGTCTTTCCAACGCAGGTCGCTTTGTAGCAGTTTATGCGTACCAATAATAATATCGACTTTACCTTCGGCTGCCATTTCAACGACTTGCTGCTGTTCTTTGGCGCTGCGGAAGCGGGATATCATCTCAATACGTACAGGCCAATTAGCAAAGCGGTCGCGGAAATTATCAAAATGTTGTTGAGCCAGTAGTGTTGTCGGAACCAGGACCGCTACTTGTTTGTCATTATGGACTGCCAGAAATGCGGAGCGCATTGCAACTTCGGTTTTGCCAAATCCTACATCACCGCAAATTAAGCGATCCATCGCTACTGGTTGACACATATCATTCAGAACGGCGTTAATCGCTTGTTCTTGATCTGGGGTCGTTTCGAATGGAAAGCTCTGACAGAACAGTTGGTATTGTTCCCAATCATGTTTAAAAGCAAATCCGGGTTTTACGGCGCGGTGAGCATAAATATCAAGCAGTTCCGCGGCCACATCGCGCACTTTTTCGGCTGCTTTCTGGCGGGCTTTGTTCCATGCTTCTCCGCCCAATTTGTGTAATGGGGCATTTTCATCAGCACCACCTGCGTAGCGGCTGATTAGATGCAGGGAAGATACCGGAACGTAGAGTTTGTCGTCGCCGGCATAACTTAGAATCAGATATTCAGCTTTGATACCACCTGCTTCCAGAGTAGTTAACCCTTGATAGCGGCCAACGCCATGCTCCAAATGGACCACCGGCTGATTGGGGCGTAATTCTGCAAGGTTACGGATCAGGGTATCGGTATTAATCGTGCGGCGGGTATCTTGACGGCGGCGAACAATACGCTCACCGAGCATGTCACTTTCACAGATTAGAGCAAATTCATTCTTTGTATCGATAAAACCATGTTCAGCGGCACCAATCATCAAAAAGTGGCCGGGTGGTTGCGCCTGATTTAATCTATTGATTTTAATTGGTTTAATCTTTATTCGTGACAATAATTCCTGTAATGCTTCTTTTCGTCCTTCGCTTTCGACGGAGAAAATTACGCGGCCACTGAATTGTTCCAGGAAACGGCGAAGTTTATCCAGCGGCGCCTTATTTTGTGCAACAACGGAGAGATCGGGCAGTAATTGATAATCAAGGTTTACGTGGCTCGTTTTTTTACTCAATTCTTCCGCTTTAAGTTGAATGCGGGGCCAGTTTTTTAGCGCTGAAAATAATTTATCCGCCGGGAGCCAAAGTTCTTCTGGGAGGAGGAGAGGGCGCATTGGATCAATTTTACGGCTCTCGAAGCGCTGTTGAATATCTTGCCAGAAACGTTCAGCGGCATTATTGATTTCTTGGCTAAGAATCAGGGTGTTATCAGGCAGGTAATCAAACAATGCAGGCAGCGGTTGGCTGAAAAACAATGGTTGCCAGTATTCTATCCCTGCCGGTAGCGTACCTTTGCTGACTTGCTGATAAATATGCTCACTGTCACGACGGACTTCGAAACGTTCCCGCCATTGGCTGCGAAACAGTTCAATCGTCTCTTTATCTGTTGGGAATTCATGAGCAGGCAGTAGGTTGATTTGCTTAACCTCAGTTAGCGTGCGTTGGCTGTCAACATCGAAAATGCGTAAGCTATCGATTTCATCATCGAAAAAATCAATACGGTAAGGATGCTCGCTTCCCATTGGAAAGAGATCAAGTAGTGCGCCACGAGTAGCAAATTCGCCATGCTCAAGAACTTGTTCGACACTACGGTAGCCGGCCTGTTCTAATTCAGCACGAAGTTTGTCCCGCGAGAGTCTCTGACCTTTATGCATAACCAATGCATGTCCGTTAAGGTACTCATGCGGGCAAACCCGTTGCATTAAGGTATTTATCGGCAGGATTAAAACACCTTTGGTCATCGTCGGCAGACGGTAAAGTGTAGACAGGCGGTTGGAAATGATTTCCTGATGAGGAGAGAAGCTGTCATACGGCAGTGTTTCCCAATCGGAAAGAAGATCAACCGGGCAATCGGTAAACTGATGGATTTCATCATGCAGACGCAAGGCGTTTTGCATGTCTTTGGTTATCAGTACAACAGGCCCTTGATGGCGCTCGATAATTTCAGCACATTCTACAGCGCAAGCGGCGCCAATAAGTCGACCTAATTGACGGTTATCACCGCGGCGTTCAGGAAGTTCATAACGATATTTTGAGGACATAAGCGTAAATGTGTTCTTTATGATTCAGTCCATTCCAACGGGCTTTCGACGCATATATGGTCTTCGAGTAAACACGCAGGCTGGTTGAGAGAAAATAAAAAAACCACAGAATCTGGGTGTTGGTGGTTCCATAAAATATAACTACCCTTTATTATCCCCGAACACTTTGCTTTGGCAACAGGGGCGTAACAGATTTCATGTTTCAATCTGTCTCATTATTTATAGGTTTACGGTATATGCGTGGCCGGGCGGCTGACAAATTTGGTCGGTTTGTCTCATGGCTATCAGCAATTGGCATTACTCTCGGTGTTGCTGCATTAATTACAGTATTGTCTGTGATGAACGGTTTTGAGCGTTCATTGGAAACCAGCATTCTCGGTTTTATGCCACAGGCGGTTGTGACGTCGGTAAACGGTTCGCTAGACCCAAAAGCGCATCCTGCCAGTGAACTTGCGGATCTAAAGCAGGTTAACAGGATTACATCATTGGTGACGGGGGATGTGGTATTGCAAAGCGCCCGGAATGTCGGTGTCGGTGTGATGTTGGGCATCACTTCTGATGAATATGAGCCGCTGGCCGAATATTTGATCGGTGCTTATCGTCATCAACTTGCTCCCGGTAGCTACAATGTTATTTTGGGCGAAAGAGTGGCCGGGGAGCTTGGCGTAAAACGTGGTGATCGCATTCGCCTGATGGTGCCAGGTGCAAGTCAGTTGACGCCAATGGGACGTATTCCTAGTCAGCGTCTATTTACTGTTATTGGTACTTTTGCATCTAATAGCGAAGTCGATGGCACACAGATTCTGGTTAACCAGCAAGATGCGGCTCGTCTGATGCGCTATCCGCCAGGTCACATTACTGGCTGGCGTCTCTATCTCTCAGAACCATTGGCTGTAGATAGTTTGAGCTTACAAAACTTGCCTGAGGGATTGTTGTGGAAAGATTGGCGCGAACGTAAAGGTGAGTTTTTCCAAGCGGTCAGGATGGAAAAAAACATGATGGGCTTATTGTTAAGTCTGATTATTGCTGTGGCTGCGTTCAATATCATTACTTCGCTTGGTTTGCTGGTAATGGAAAAACAGGGTGAAGTGGCGATTTTGCAAACACAGGGGCTGGTACGGCGTCAGGTGATGGCGATTTTTATGATCCAGGGCGCGGGAGCCGGGGTCATCGGCACTTTACTGGGAACTGGGTTTGGTGTTCTGCTTTCCAGTCAGCTTAATAACTTAATGCCGCTTATTGGCTTGTTGACCTCAGGGGTTGAACTGCCTGTTGCCATTGAACCGCTACAGGTTGTTACAATCGCAATTTCAGCGATGGCGATTGCCCTATTATCTACGTTATATCCTTCCTGGCGTGCTGCTGCCGTCCAACCTGCTGAGGCTTTGCGTTATGAATAATCAACCACTATTGTTGTGTAATAATCTGTGTAAAAAATATCAGGAAGGACAAGTACTGACCGAGGTGCTGAAAAATGTCACTTTTGCTATCAATCAGAGTGAAATGATGGCGGTTGTGGGAAGTTCCGGTTCAGGTAAGAGTACGCTTCTACATTTGCTTGGTGGGTTGGATACGCCGACTTCTGGTGAAGTCCTGTTTAAAGGGCGCTCTTTGAATAAAATGTCTTCCAGTGCCAGGGCAGAACTGCGTAATCATGAATTGGGCTTTATTTATCAATTTCACCATTTGTTGCCAGATTTTAATGCGATAGAGAATGTCGCTATGCCGCTGTTGATCGGCGGTAAAAATCGTAATCAGGCGCAGAAGAAAGCATTAGAAATGCTAGCGGCCGTTGGTCTGGAGAAGCGAGCTCATCACCGTCCATCAGAATTATCTGGAGGTGAACGCCAGCGTGTGGCAATTGCCAGAGCGTTGGTGAATGAACCCTCTTTAGTTTTAGCGGATGAACCTACCGGTAACCTCGATTTACGTAATGCAGATAGCATTTTTGCATTACTGGGCGAGCTCAACCAGCAGCAAGGCACGGCATTTCTGGTCGTCACCCATGATTTGAATCTCGCCGGCAGATTAAATCGTCAGGTGGAAATGCGTGATGGTTATTTACAGGATAAATTGACCCTGGCGGGGGCGTTGTAATGGCGAATTTGCCTCTCTCTTTGGTCACTGCTTTGCGATTTAGTCGCGGGCGTCGCCGTGGCGGTATGGTATCTCTGATTTCTGTGATTTCTACGCTAGGGATTATGCTTGGTGTCGCTGTTCTGATTATTGGTCTGAGTGCCATGAATGGTTTTGAACGAGAATTGAGAAACCGCATCCTCTCTGTTGTTCCTCATGGTGAAATCTATACGGTTCATCAGCCTTTTGAACAGTGGCAACTTGCATTGGAACGGGTAAAAAACACAACCGGTGTGGTTGCTGCTTCACCTTATATTACTTTCACTGGCTTGATGGAAAAAGGCGCCAGCTTACATGCGGTTCAGGTGAGAGGCGTTGATTTAGCCTCTGAATCTCAGGTCAGCTCATTACCACAATTTGTACAAGATAATGCCTGGCAAAATTTTCAAGCCGGTCATCAACAGGTCATTCTGGGGCAGGGGGTTGCTAATGCCTTGAAGGTTAAACGGGGTGACTGGCTGACTGTTATGATCCCGAACAATGATCCTGAGATGAAATTGTTGCAACCGAAACGAATTCGTTTACAGGTTAGCGGGATTTTTCAATTGAGCGGCTTGCTTGATCATAGTCTGGCCCTGATTCCTTTGGCTGACGCGCAACAATATTTGGATTATGGACAGGGAATCACGGGCATTGCGCTCAAGGTCGATGATGTATTTGCCGCTGATCAGCGGGTAAAGTCTGCCGGGGAAGCATCACAAGAGTATGTCTATATCAGCAGTTGGATGAGAAATTATGGCTATATGTATCATGATATTCAGATGGTACGTAGCATTATGTATCTGGCGATGATTCTGGTGATTGGCGTAGCGTGTTTTAATATCGTTTCTACCTTGATTATGGCGGTAAAAGATAAAAGTAGTGATATTGCTATCCTGCGAACTCTTGGCGCTAAAGATAGGCAAATTAGAGCAGTTTTTCTCTGGTATGGGTTACTGACGGGTATGACGGGCAGTATTGCCGGTGTTGTAGCCGGTGTGTTGACATCACTGAATCTGACAGCGCTGATTCATGGGTTGGAAAAGTTGATCGGGCATCAATTTCTTTCCGGCGATGTTTACTTCATTGATTTCTTGCCATCTGAGTTACATGGCATGGATGTTCTGTATGTTCTGGCGACGGCTCTGATTCTGAGTTTATTGGCCAGTTGGTATCCGGCGCGACGAGCAAGTAGACTTGATCCGGCCCGAATTTTAAGTGGGAAATAATCAATCTGTTATTGGCACGAGCTAATCAAAACGTTATGGTGTAAAAAACAGAAACCTAAGCAGCATTTAAGAAATCTTAAAGGAAGTCAGTATGCGAGTTCGTCGTCGGCTTAGTCGGCTTGGCCGGCTTCGTAAGGTTAAGCGTGTGAGACAGCAGAGATTTCGTAGCCGGATTTTTTATAGGGATAATCGATTGGCGCTTAATATGAAAAAACCTTACATCGTGGTATTGACGGGGGCCGGTATTTCGGCCGAATCGGGTATTCGGACTTTCCGCTCTTCTGATGGGTTGTGGGAAGAGCATCGGGTGGAAGATGTTGCTACACCAGAGGGTTTTCAGAAAGATCCAGAATTGGTGCAGGCATTTTATAATGCTCGTCGTCATCAACTTCAGCAATCAGAAATAAAACCGAACGCAGCGCATTATGCTTTAGCCGCGCTGGAGCGTGAGCTTGGCGATAATTTTTTATTGATTACTCAGAATATCGATAATCTTCATGAACGGGCGGGTAGTTATCGCACGGTGCATATGCATGGTGAATTGCTTAAAATTCGTTGTTGCCAATCTGGGCAAGTGTTTGAGTGGGCAGGCGATTTGACGACAGATGAACGCTGCCATTGTTGTCAGTTCCCCTCGCCATTGCGTCCACATGTTGTTTGGTTTGGTGAAATGCCTTTGGAGATGGAACAGATCTATTCCGCACTGGCCCAGGCAGATATTTTTATTGCTATCGGCACCTCTGGTCATGTTTATCCTGCGGCTGGGTTTGTACATGAAGCTAAACTGGCAGGGGCGCACACGGTAGAGTTGAACTTAGAACCGAGTCAGGTGGAAAGTTTATTTGATGAAAAGCACTATGGACCGGCTAGTAAGATAGTAGATGAGTATGCCAGAAGGTTAATTGATAGTATTAAAGAATTTAAAGCTGATTTGACGCAATAATTATTGTGTTTCTCTTCCTCATAATAGGTAACAAAATCCCTGGGGGAAGAGAATAATGGACAGATTACTAGAGCGTTTTTTTAAATACATATCTTTTGATACTCAGTCAAAGCCGTCAGCGAAGACTATTCCCAGTAGTCATGGACAGCTCGAACTTGCTAGCGCGCTAAAACAGGAGCTGATCGAATTAGGTTTTTCCAATGTGGCACAGGATGCTCATGGTTGTGTGATGGCAACATTACCTGCCAATACCTCTTGGCCTGTGCCTGCTATCGGTTTTATTGCTCATCTTGATACTTCACCTGATTTCTCTGGGAAAAATGTTAGTCCACAAATGCTGGAAAATTATCGAGGCGGCGAGATTGCTCTGGGAGCGGGTAATGAAGTGTTATCGCCGGTTATGTTTCCTATCTTGCATAACATGTTAGGGAAAACATTGATTACCACCGATGGTAAAACGCTGCTTGGCGCTGATGATAAGGCGGGTATTGCGGAAATCATTACTGCAATGGTTCGTCTGAAAAATAGCAATATCTTACATGGTGATATTCGGATTGCGTTTACACCTGATGAGGAGATAGGTAAGGGAGCAAGCTATTTTGATATTAATTCATTTGATGCTGAATGGGCATACACCGTAGATGGTGGCGGTGTAGGTGAACTGGCATTTGAGAATTTTAATGCGGCAGTAGTGACCGTTAAGATTGTTGGCAATAATATCGACTCTGGTAATGCTAAAAATATCATGATCAATGCATTATCGCTGGCGATTCATATCCATCAGGCATTGCCATCGGAAGAAACACCGGAGCATACCGATGGATATGAAGGCTTTTATCATTTGCAGCGTATTAAAGGCACGGTTGAGCGTGCTGAAATGCACTATATCATTCGTGATTTTGATCGGAATAACTTCGAAGAGCGTAAAAAGAAGATGATTAAAATTGCTGAAAAAGCCGGTGAAGGGTTGCATTCTGGTTGTTATATCGAACTGACTATCGATGACAATTATTACAATATGCATGATGAAGTTATCAAATATCCGCATGTTATTGAGATTGCCAAACAAGCAATGCTGGATTGTAATATTGAACCCGTTATTAAACCTATTCGTGGTGGTACTCATGGTGCGCAATTGTCATTCCGTGGTCTACCCTGCCCGAATATATTCATGGGAGGGTATAATTATCATGGTAAACATGAATTTGTTTCGTTGGAAGGGATGGAACAGGCTGTCAATGTTGTCATGCGTATTGCTGAATTAACCGCATTGTTGTCTAAAAAATCGGAAATAAGTCCGTCGTTGTGCAGCATTAACTAAGTCGATAATTTGCTGTGTTGTTTTTCGATATATGAGATAAATTAATAGGTCTTGCTTTCTGCTTGTGAGTGATAGCAATACCATGATTTATCTGTATTTTCCTTTAATATACAAATTCAAAAATCGCCTTTGAATCAGAGCCTCTGATTCAAAGGCAGTGAGTTAATCACTAACTTGGGTGTTAAACAGAATTAATGATCTTTGATAACTCCCTTGAAATTAACCTCTTGAGGTGAGGTATCAATCATTAAAGTACCAGTAACCACTATTAACCAATGCAGTGAGCAACCTGATAAAACGAACATCATCTATCGCTTCACCAAGCATTTCGGCATTAATTTCATAATAGTGGCAAAGAACATCAGCCGCTTTAATATGAGGCGTATCTATCAATTCACCGTTAACAAAGCACTGATCACCAATCCTTATAACCCGCAACCCGTTAAGTCGGTGGAGATTTTCACCTTGTTTCATTAATTCATAAATTTCATCACTTTCATAAGGTGGCTCTGGTGGAGCAATATCAAGTTCATGCCGTGACTGAGAAATGAATTCACCAAACCATTGCTGGAAAGTGTCAGGTTGTGCCAATAACTCGTTCATCATGGCATGTAGCTTTGATAATTCATGCGGCTGGACCAGTGCTGGATTTTCACGGAAAGTCAGATCAGGATCGTTATAACGATAGCTGCCTAAATCATTAGCCAGCACATAATCGGCGAAGCTACTGAAAAGCTCACGGGAATTGGGGGCGCGGAAACCAACTGAATAATTTAGTGACTCTTCGATGGCATAACCTTCATGCGGAAATCCAGGTGGGATATAGAGAATATCGCCTGGCTCCATCTCTTCGTCAATAATGGCATTAAAGGGATCAACCTGTAATAGATCGGGGTGAGGGCAGCGCTGTTCCATTGGTAGCTTTTCCCCGATGCGCCAGCGACGGCGACCCATTCCTTGAATGATAAACACATCGTATTGGTCTAGATGCGGACCAACACCACCTCCGGGAACAGAGAAGGAGACCATCAGATCGTCTATCCGCCAGTCAGATAATACGCGGAATGGTTGCATTAATGCGGCGGAAGGATGGTGCCAGTGATTAACCGCTTGTACCAGCAGTGACCACTCTTTTTCACCTAAATGATCGTAACTTTCAAATGGACCATGAGAGACATCCCAACGGCCATTTTTCTGGCTGACCAGGCGGCAGTCAACTTCATTTTCCATAGCCAGACCCGCGAGTTCATCGGGAGTAAGGGGATCAATGAATTGACGGAAGCCTTGTTTGATCAGTAAAGGCCGTTTTTGCCAATGATTATGCAAAAATGCCTGCCAGTCCAGGTTCAACTGATAGTCCATAGTGACATCCTGAGTGTGAAGTGAATTTCAGGGTATTATAACCAATAGTTAAATCCAGTATCAGACTGTACTGGCATATTTAACTAATCGTCATCATTAATTTGCTGGCATCGGAATATAACGCAAATTCTGGCGCCACCAAGCGGGCTGTCACTGATACTGATATCACCTTTATATTGTTCGATAATTTCAGAAGCAATTGACAATCCTAGCCCTTGACCGGGCTTTAAAGTATCAACACGTTGGCCTCGCTGGAAAATCATTGCCCGTTTTTCAGGCGGCACCCCTGGACCATCGTCATCGACAATAATCATTACCGAATCGTGATCGATCGCCACAGAGATCTCAACAAATTTAAGGCAATATTTACAGGCGTTTTCCAACACATTACCCATGACTTCCATAAAGTCGTTTTTCTCACCAAGCCAGGTGATCTCCGGTGAGACATCTAACGTGAGGCTGACGCCTTTACGTTGATAGACTTTTGTTAAAGCGCTGCACAGGCTATCCAGTAAAGCAGGAACAGAAGAAACTTTCCGCATAATGGCGCTGTGTTCACTGCGCATACTGGCTCGATGTAGATAATAGCCTATCTGCTGAGAAATACGGCCAATTTGCTCTAGCATGATAGGTTCTGCCTGTTGAATAGTCATTTGTTTGCTGTCGCGTAAAGAACGGAGAGTTGATTGTAAAACAGCCAGTGGCGTTTTCAAGCTGTGTGTCAGATCGGCGAGCGTTGTCCGGTATTTTGTATAGCGGTTGCGTTCATTATTGAGCAACACATTAAGATTACGAACTAACCCCCGCAGCTCTGTCGGTGGATTTTCATCCAGTTTTTCCCGTTCACCTTTTTCTAACGCACTGATCTGATGAATAAGCGATTTAATTGGCCGTAAACTCCAGTGTGCTGCCAGCCAGATTAATGGGATAACCAGAATAAGGTTGGCAATCAATACATAACCGAACCACTCCCACACCAGAACCGTTTTTTGTAAATCCTGTGGAATGGTATCGATGACTACAATAGTTAATGCTGGCAAATGAGCTGTCGCGCTATATCTGTTGACGGAAACGGAGTGGGTTAGTTCGTTATCTTCATTTTCGTCAAGTGCATCAAGTTTACCTAATTGCCCTTGTGTGTTAGCCGAGTTTTTTAGCAAATCGCGGCTGCTTTTTAGGTCAGTATCCAGTTCATATAAACCATCTTCTTTTAACCATTCACTGGGAATAGAGTTTTCGACTTTTGGGATATGGCGTTGACGCCAGAGGATGGTGCCTTTGTTGTTATAAATCAGAACCAGTGATGGGTTATTCAGTGTGAAATTAGGGGGTACTGAAATATCCAGCTTATTATTATTCCACTGAGCAAGGCTGAAAAATAGGTTACTCTGACTGCGTAGCAGTGTATAAGCAGTTTTATCAAAACTAACCAGATAACCGACAATGGCGACAATACCATAAGACATGGTAAGAGCAAGAATAACCGCCGCAGTTGCCATTAAAAACCGGGTACGGAGTGAGAAAGGCTGCTTTTTGTTCTTAAGCACTTTTTTACCTATGAACGTTTTATACATCAAAGCGATAGCCTTGGCCACGGACAGTTACGATAGCTTCATAGGGCCAGATATCCAATATTTTCTTCCTTAGCCGACCTATTAAGACATCGATGGAGTGGCCTTCGCGCAGTTCAGCATCGGGATATAATTGGCGCATTAATGACTCTTTAGTGACAACTTTGTCGCTATTACACATCAGTATTTCAATGATTCGGTATTCAAACGCCGTTAGTTTGACGCTCTCTCCGTAAACTGTTAACTCCTTGCGTGACAGATCAATTTTGAAAGGCGGGAATTCAATGATCTGAGAAACTAGCCCATTATTACGGCGTAAGAGTGCCTGCATACGAGCAATAATTTCTTCAAGATGAAAAGGCTTGGTAACATAGTCATCCGCTCCTGCATCAAGAACCGTGACTTTTTCTTGCCAGCTTTCGCGGGCGGTCAGAACAAGAATGGGGAGTTTTTCATCTTTTTGGCGCCAGCGACGGATCAAACTTAAACCATCTTCTCCGGGCAAACCAAGATCAACAATGGCAATATCGGGTTCGCTCTCGACCAGATAGTAATCGGCTTCTTTGGCATTTGCCGCGGCATCAACTAGATGACCGGTATCACGAAGCTGTACCGTTAAATGGTGACGCAGTAACATGTTGTCTTCAACGATCAATATCCGCATGGAATAATCCTTCTCAACTCCAGCAGGCAGTATTGTAATAATCAATTCATTCGGACTGTTATATAGACAAAACTGCCGGTAAAAAATTCAATGCAATGGTTCTGGCTGAACATGTTAGATACATGGATCTGTAACAGCAAGACGTTAAGTAGAAATAGAGAATATAACTTTAAAGTGTGTTTGGGATTGGTTTATATAAGGATAGCAACAGACGGGTGTTTTATCCGTCTGTTGAATATCAATTACTTCAATTCATCAACCAGTGTAATTGCACTGCCAATATAATTTGCCGGCGTCATGGCTTTCAGGCGAGTTTTCTCTTCTTCCGGTAAATCCAGTCCATCGATAAAGATTTTCATCCCCTCAGCATTGACGCGTTTACCGCGGGTAAGTTCTTTGAGTTTTTCATAAGGCTTTTCGATACCATAGCGACGCATCACTGTTTGGATAGGTTCAGCAAGCACTTCCCAGTTTTGATCTAGCTCATCCAGCAGATGCTGCTCATTGACTTCCAACTTATTTAAGCCTTTCATCGTAGATTGATAAGCGATCAGAGCATATCCCAAGCCAACACCAAGGTTACGTAATACAGTTGAATCAGTCAGATCGCGTTGCCAGCGGGAAATCGGTAACTTGCTTGCCAGATGACCAAATACTGCATTTGCCAGCCCCAGATTGCCTTCTGAGTTTTCAAAATCAATTGGATTGACTTTGTGTGGCATAGTGGAAGAACCGATTTCACCGGCAACCGTTTTCTGTTTGAAATGGTTAAGTGCGATGTAACCCCAAATGTCGCGGTCAAAATCGATAAGAATCGTATTGAAGCGAGCGATGACATCGAACAATTCAGCAATATAATCATGGGGTTCGATTTGAGTCGTGTATGGATTCCATTTGATGCCGAGTGAAGTCACAAAAGTTTCACTAAACTGATGCCAATCAACCTGTGGGTAAGCGGCTATATGGGCATTATAGTTACCCACGGCGCCATTAATTTTACCGAGTATTTCGACTTGTTCCAGTTGGCGATACTGGCGTTCCATCCGGTGAGCAACATTGGCAAACTCTTTACCAACGGTGGAAGGTGTGGCCGGTTGGCCGTGAGTGCGAGATAACAGTGGTAACTCTCGATATTCACTCGCCATTTTTTTGATGGTATCAATTATTTGACGCCATTGTGGTAAAAGTACTTCTTCACGAGCTGTTTGTAGCATCAGTGCATAAGCTAGATTGTTAATATCTTCAGAAGTACAGGCAAAGTGAATAAACTCAGAAACCTTGTGTAATGCAGGAACATGTGCAACTTTCTCTTTCAGAAAATATTCCACTGCTTTGACATCGTGGTTAGTGGTGCGTTCGATAATTTTAATGCGCATTGCATCCTGTTCATTGAAATTTGCGATAATTTCATTCAGGTAAGCGTTTGCGTCTGTATCAAAAGCGGGAACTTCTTTAATTTCAGCACATTCTGCCAGTTTTTGCAGCCAACGTACTTCAACTTGCACTCGGAATTTCAGTAAGCCAAACTCACTAAAAATGGTACGTAATGCGCTGACTTTATCGCCGTAACGGCCATCGATCGGAGAAACAGCAGTCAGTGAGGACAATTCCATTGGTAGCAACTCCCGGATTTTATTTAACAATGAGAAAGAATATCTTTCGCCTGTTGGATCAGGCGTTGACGAGAAAACATTAATTGCAAGCGACCGCCGCCAACTTGTTGCCATAAGACCGCACAACGGACGCCAGCCAGTAGAATAGCCCGAACTTTCGCTTGTACAAGTGGATTGCGCAGAACATCAGGGGAACCTGTCACTTGGATACGTGGACCTATTGGGCTGATAACATCGACATAAATACCGGCCAACGCGTTGAACATCCCTTCTGACATGGGTTCAAAATGTGCCTGCTGGCGCTCTAACAAATTGATACGATTACCCAGTGCATCGAAAGCTGCCTGATTTTTATTTAGTCGGCGCTCCAGTGCGATTAGACTCAAGATATAGCGGGTGAGATCGGCAGAAATACCATTGTTAGAGTTATTAAACATCCCTAGCAACGCGTTTAGCCCGGTGCGCAGATTGCGTTCATGATTGCCGAACACATCTAAAACAGATGTCGGATTAGTGTTCAGGATGCTATTAACCATAGTGGCAACAGCATCGGCGTCACACTGGTTTTCATGAGCAAGTTGCTGTACCAGACGACCTGACTGGCAAATTCCCGCCAATGCCAGTGTGATATTGTAATAATTCTTTGCCACAATTACTCCTGCAAACGTTGTTCAATCACGCCACCGCCAAGACAAACTTCACCCTGATAAAAGACGGCTGATTGGCCGGGGGTGACTGCGGCGATAGGGTTAGCAAAACGGACTTCAATTTTATCTTCGTTTATGGGGGTGACAGTGCAAGGAATATCCTGCTGACGATAACGTGTTTTGACGACGCAATGGATTTTTTCAGTTAATGTCTCTCTGTCAACCCAATGAAGTTGTTGAGCAATAAGGCCGGTAGACATTAAGCGAGGGTGTTCATGCCCCTGCGCCACGATTAGAATATTGTTCTGAACATCTTTATCTATGACATACCACGGCTCTTCGCTGCCTTCTTTCGTTCCACCGATGCCTAAACCTTTGCGTTGGCCCAACGTATGGTACATCAGCCCCTGATGTTCACCGACGGTTTCTCCATCTACAGTCATAATCGGGCCAGGTTTGGCAGGTAAATAACGGCCAAGGAAATCACGGAATTTACGCTCGCCAATAAAACAGATACCGGTGGAATCTTTTTTCTTTGCTGTCGCCAGACCGATTTCTTCGGCAATACGACGAACCTCCGGTTTTTCCAGTTCACCGACAGGAAATAGGCTTTGAGCAATTTGCTGGTGGCTCAGAGTGTATAAGAAGTAGCTTTGGTCTTTATTGTTATCCAGCCCGCGCAATAATTGGCTTTTACCGTTAATATCTTTGCGACGGACATAATGACCTGTTGCGATGTAATCCGCGCCTAAATCCTCAGCAGCGAACTCCAGAAATGCCTTAAACTTAATTTCTTTATTACATAGAATATCTGGGTTAGGCGTTCTGCCCGCTCGATATTCAGAAAGAAAATGCTCGAAAACATTGTCCCAATACTCGGCAGCAAAATTGACGGTATGAAGTTCGATGCCCAACTTATCGCAAACGGATTGGGCATCAGCTAGATCAGCCGCGGCTGAACAGTACTCTTCATCATCGTCCTCTTCCCAATTCTTCATGAACAAGCCAGCCACTTGATAACCTTGCTGTTGTAGCAAATAGGCGGAGACGGAGGAATCTACACCGCCGGACATGCCGACAATGACTTTTTTCTGGCTGTTATCTGACATGGGAATCTCACTGGAGAAAAAAACGAGCGTCGTACTTTAACACGTTGCAGACAGGGGTGCATCAAACGTATTACTGTTTTGTTATTAAATAAACGGAGAAACATAACTATCCAATAGGGTGAGAGGATATTTTGCGTTTTGCAGGTAGCAGCGGATACTTTCTGCGACGAGAGGAGAACGAAGACAATGGCTATTGAATATTTGTTCGGCTGTAACCCAATGGCAACAGTCAATATCACGGTCTTGTGGATTGGCTACGGTTTGTTGTTTCATTTCAACCAGAAACAGAAAACGGATAAAGGGTGTGCCGTCTGGCGCAACCCACTGATGAACTTTCAGTAGTGCTTGTGGTTTAGCCTGAATACCGGCCTCTTCCCATAATTCGCGTTCCGCCGCTTGTAATAATGTTTCATCAGCCTCAAGATGACCAGCGGGTTGATTCCATAATGCTTTGCCATTAATTGTCTCTTCGACGACCAGGAATTTATTTTGGGCATGGACAACACAGGCAACTGTGACGTGGGGACTAAACAAAATTGATCTCCTTCCATTCACCGGGTTTCATCTTGCCTAATTGCAAGTTTCCCATACTAAAACGAATTAGCCGAAGTGTGGGGAAACCGATATGTGCTGTCATTCTGCGCACTTGACGATTTCGGCCTTCATAAAGTGTTATTTTTAACCAGCTTACCGGAATATTTTTACGTTCACGAATCGGTGGCTGGCGACGCCAAAGCCATGATGGTTCATGAACTAACTCAGCGCCTGCGGGTAGGGTGGGACCATCTTTTAATATGATGCCATTGCGTAACTTATTGAGAGAAGCTTCATCTGGAATGCCTTCAACTTGCACATAATAAACTTTGGCTGTTTTTTTATTCGGTTGGGTTAGCTGTGCTTGAAGTTTGCCATCATTGGTCAGAATTAATAATCCTTCACTGTCGCGATCTAAACGCCCGGCAGCATACACATTAGGCAACAAGATAAAGTCTTTTAGTGTTGTTCTGCCCATTTCATCGGTGAATTGGGGTAAAACATCGTAAGGTTTGTTAAATATCAACACTCGACGAGGTTCTGTTGGTTTTTTGACAGAATGTGATATTTTTCTTTGGCTGAATCGGTTAAGTTTGTGTTTTTTAATGGAGAAATTTGTCATCATAGATCACTGCATAAAATGGAAGGGGTATTATACATTAGTCTGCTATCAATTGGCGTTCGCAGAATATTCAAGTAGTATTGACACGTCCCTTACAAAAAATTAACAAGGTATTACGCTTACTTGAAGGAGAGGTTAATGGAAAGCAAAGTAGTTATTCCGGCGGAAGGTAAAAAAATAACAGTCGACGCTAAAGGTAAACTGATTGTTCCGAATAACCCGGTCATCCCTTATATCGAAGGGGATGGGATTGGTGTCGATGTTACCCCTGCAATGTTGAAAGTGGTCGATGCAGCGGTTCAGAAAGCCTATCAGGGTGAGCGTAAAATTTCCTGGATGGAAATCTACACCGGTGAAAAATCTACTCATGTATACGGTAAAGATGTTTGGTTGCCGGATGAAACGTTGGATCTGATTCGTGAATATCGCGTAGCCATTAAAGGTCCTCTGACGACGCCGGTTGGTGGCGGCATTCGTTCTCTGAACGTAGCATTGCGTCAGCAATTAGATCTGTATGTTTGTCTCCGTCCTGTTCGTTACTATCAGGGAACGCCAAGTCCGGTCAAACAACCTGAATTGACCGACATGGTTATTTTCCGTGAAAACGCAGAAGATATTTACGCCGGTATTGAATGGAAAGCGGGGTCTGACGAAGCGGATAAAGTGATCAAATTCCTGCAAGAAGAGATGGGCGTAAATAAAATCCGTTTCCCACAACAATGTGGTATCGGTGTGAAACCCTGTTCTGAAGAGGGCACTAAACGCTTAGTCCGTGCTGCCATTGGATACGCAATTGATAATGACCGTGAATCTGTCACTCTGGTTCACAAAGGCAACATTATGAAGTTTACCGAAGGTGCTTTCAAAGACTGGGGTTATCAGCTTGCTCGTGAAGAGTTCGGCGGTGAACTGTTGGATGGCGGCCCTTGGGTAAAAATTAAGAATCCGAAAAACGGCAAAGAGATCATTGTCAAAGATGTCATCGCGGATGCGTTTTTACAACAGATTCTGTTGCGCCCTGCTGAATATGATGTTATCGCCTGTATGAACCTGAATGGTGACTATATTTCTGATGCACTGGCTGCTCAGGTTGGTGGTATTGGCATTGCTCCGGGAGCAAACATCGGTGATGAATGTGCCTTGTTTGAAGCGACTCATGGTACAGCACCTAAATATGCAGGTCAGGATAAGGTGAATCCAGGTTCTGTGATTCTTTCCGCTGAGATGATGTTGCGCCATATGGGTTGGACAGAAGCCGCAGATCTGATCGTTAAAGGCATGGAAGGCGCGATTGCCGCGAAGACCGTGACTTATGATTTCGAACGTCTGATGGAAGGCGCTAAACTGCTGAAATGTAGCGAATTTGGTGACGCGATTATTCAGCATATGTAATCCGTCATCATTGTGAAAACTTCACGGTAGCTAATGCTTCCGTGGGGTTTTCTGAATTTACAGGGATTTTTGCTGTAAAATTCTCAAAAATAGTGGAAATAAACGTGTTTTTTTTGCGTTATATTCTTCAATTTTATTTTTTTCAGATAGTTATCTGTCGTTTTTACCTTTTTATGCCCTATAGCCTTAATTGGAAAATCTCAATCACTTAAAAGGTATATATTGTTGTTTTATTAGGCATGAAATTTTGCAAGTCACATATGACAGAGTGTATACTGAGGTTAATATTCGTTCTGTCTGATTAGGGAGAGGGGGGTAAAAGATGAGTGGCTCAGATGATAAAAAAATAGAGTTTAGTACGAGCGATGTGTTAAATGCTCTCTTACATCGCGGTCAGAATATGCAACATCTTGCAACTCAGGAAAGTGTGGATAATCTGCGCCGTGAGACCGAGGCTAACTTTGCGTCACTTGATAAGCGTTTCGAATCTATTGATAAACGCTTTGAATCTGTTGATAAGCAATTCGAATTAATAGATAGACGCCTCGAAGTTATGGATAAGCGTTTTGAATCTATAGATAAACGTTTTGATAAACTTGAAGGTAAATTTGATCGACTTCAATGGTTTATTGTTGCGGCGGCGCTGGCATTGCTATTCAAAGAATATATTTTTAAAGCGGCGGCTGTTATCCAGTAACTTGCAACCTTATTGCAAGTTACTGCCTAACTTATTCTTTCATCTTTTATTTTTTCTCTGTTTCATTGCTTTTTGGCTACAGTATCTTCCAGTTCATCGAAAATTGAGGGGCATTGATAACAAGGTTGTTGGCCGTAAGATATCGCTGTCTATATTGGTAAGTCCTCGTTACACCTATTCACCGTGGTTTATTGCTTTATAAGCGCCTATAAGTGGAATCTGGTGTAACAATATTTCTTGAGTCATATTCAAACCGGCCCATTGCTTGTGAATAAGCTTTCAGCTCCTCGAACCGTTGGCTGAGAAATGCGTTACGTTCCTCTTCATGAATCGAATCGGCATTGCAATCTGTAAAACAATTGGGGGTTTCATAGAGTCTGACGTGGTGAATTTTGAGGCTATCCCATTCACTAAAAAGAACTTCCATAGTGAGGAATATCTCTTTTGCAATATTTTCAACGGTTGGATTGCAGTACTCGCCACTACGATTTAAGCTCATGAGTCTAAATTTACTGCGCGTAGCATGGACAGCGGATATAAAATCTGCATCCTTGGGATTAAGAATCGAGGCGTGATCCAGATACTCATCAATCCATGCTGCGCCGATACGCTTTATCTCTTTAAAATCTATTGCGTATCCAATTGGCTGCATCTGTTTAAATGAGAAAGTGAGTTCATACAGATAAGTGTGTCCGTGGATATTGAAGCATTTCACCCTCTCGTTCATGACTCGATGAGCGGAGTCAAAAGAACCTTTACGTGTAATATATTGAATTGTCATGCGGTACCTCTAATCAATTCATAGAAGTCTTGCTTGGCAGGTGAATTAGTATCGGCGAATACACCTGAGAACATTTGTGTCTTCATCCGGCTTTTCTGGTGGCGTACACCTCTGCAACTTACACAATTGTGTGATGCATCTATCAATACTGCGACTCCCTGATTTCTTTCACATACTTGGTTTACTGCATTATGGATCGTTGCTGTTAATCGTTCTTGTATAAGCCCACGTCTGCCAAAATGTTCGACGATTCGATTTAACTTTGACAGGCCAAGAACACGCCCATATTGACTTGGTATATAGGCAACGTGAACATAGCCCCTGATTGCTTGATGATGGTGAGAGCACATGGAGTCGAGAGCGATCCAGCCGTCGAATACAATGCCATCGTAATTATCTGCCGGAAATGTAGTGATAGGTCCCATTGGTTTGTATCGACCTTTCCATAGGTCAAGTACATAAGCTTTCGCAACACGTCTCGGCGTGTCTTTCGAATTAGGATCATTTTGCCAGTCTACGCCAAGAGCGGTCAGGAATTCTCCGAATGATATAGCAGCTTTATCTATGATAAGGTTAAGTTCTGTTTTGGTCAGAGTCTCATTGGGTCCGTGTAATGAGCGTTTTTTTGCTAATTGCATGGATATTCCATCTGCAAATCCATGTGTAGAAATTTCTAAATCTCCTGGTTCCACAGTAGGTACCTCGTTATTGTCACTAAATGGTTCATTATGATCCGTTTAGAAAAATGCATATTTTTGTTTAACGGACCACCAGTATTTAGTCCCTTACTATCTGAATGCTAGATAAAATAGTGGTGGGTATCATGTCTTTTGCAGTCATTCTTAAGACCTTTTAAGTCTTAATAGGGGGCGCTGATATTGGGATTCGTGTTTTCCCGCTCACTTAGTTACATTGTGAAATCGTGTATTAAGTTAGATATGTTATACCGTTATTTCTGCTTGTTTTAATTTCTTGGTATGAATATTTAATACCTATCTTTCCAGAGAAAATAATGAGTCTTATTTATTGTTATTGTAAATGTATTGACGTACAGTCTGGTGCCTATTCATTAAATAAATTAATTAATTGTAGGGGCGTCCAGATAGAGAACGGTTTCACAACTATCAGATACTGTTTTTACCAAGGTTAGGTAAATCTTGCCCGGTGATCGGTTATAGCATATTTACTAAAGGAGGTTTTATGTCATTCGGAATAGTCCCTAATCTAACCTACGGGACAACACCAACTTAAAACTGGACGCTTTTAGATGATCTGAAAGAACAAATAAAGGTGTGTTCAGAAAGAATAGGCATAAGTCTGTTTAGCGAAAGATGGAGGTTGCATATATATGAAATTGCGACATTTACGGTGTTTTGTGGTGGTGGCAGAAGAATTACATTTCGCTAGAGCTGCGCAGCGCCTGCATATAGAACAATCACCGCTATCAAGGATAATTAAAAACTTGGAAGCTGATCTTGGTACGATGTTATTCGTGCGTACCACAAGGAACATCCGACTTACACGTGCGGGAGAAATTTTGTTGGAGCAGGCTCCTCGCATCTTTTCCGTACTTGGTCAGGTTCGTGATAGCGTAAAAGCAGTTTCGGCTGGATTTCATAGTCAACTCCGTATTGCGTTATCTGATGGCGCTACACCACCTAAGTTAGCTGAATTGTTAGCAAAATGCCGTGACGACGAGCCAGGGATGGACATTCGCTTACACGAGATACCCCTAGCTCAACACATGAATGGATTACGTGACAACCTTTTTGATGTGGGATTTGCTCAATCTACGACAGTAGGCGATGGCATCATTGCCATGCCGGCTTGGTATGATTCATTGGTGGCGGCTATTCCTATCAGGCATCCGCTTTTAGCGTATAAAGAAGTGCCGTTAGATGAACTTTTACGTTATCCACTGATCATCTGTGGTCAGGAGGCGTATGAGGGATATTTGGAGCCGGTGCTGTCTATATTACAAAATGCAAAGTTAGCGCCATCTATATCCGAAAAGGTTGCCAGTTTTGACCTTTTGCTAACTCTAGTGGCTGCTGGATATGGGATTGGGGTGGCGGGAGAGTCACAGATCAACCTAGCTCGGCATGGCGACGTCGCCATAAGACCATTCGCTGGTGATATTCCTAAACTGGTGACGTATATGCTTAGGCTTGATGCACCGTTAACAGAAGAACTTGCCCGGTTTGAAGAAAGAGTTGGAAATTTGTACACCAGTGTTTGTTGATCTTATTAGGGGAAAGGACCTTTTGGAGTTCTGCTAGTACTGATTAAAGTGCAATTCGCAATCATCTAAGTATCTAAATTGATAGAGAATTGCGAATTTCTGGCAAATATTTGACCATTTTTTTCCAATGCTTGATGAAAGTTTTCATATCAATCGGAGTCGAGGACTTAAGATACCTATCTTGAGAAAGAATGGAATGATCAACTTGGTTTGATGAGTGACAAGTAGATGTAAGAAGTTAAAACTGGATAGTTAATTTAATAACATGTAAAAATCTTTATTGCGTGTGTGTTTAGGCAAAAACCGCTAACGGGAGTTTGTTCTCCCGCTGGTTTTATAACTGTAAATAGAGTACTTACTGTATAATATTTGAAGTGTTATTATTTAGTTATTGTTTTTCCTTATTAAGAATTTTTTCATATTCCTCCCAAACGACAGACAATGGTGAACTTAAACAACAAATGGATATTGAACCCCCTGATGGAGGGTGATATTCATATTTAGATCTCCCACGATAGACTCTTATAGGTAAATTGTTATCAGTGGGATTCTTCCTTTTTCTTCTTAACATCATTCATAACCTCAACGTATATTGTTTAAATTATGCATTTAGAATAAAAGTGAGATATTTATACAATATTAACTTCATAAACATATTTTTTTTGTAAAAGATAACAAATGAAAATATTAGCAGTAGATAATAAAAGATCCAGTTTTATGTTGCATATAAGAGAAGTTTTTTCACATTTTTTTTATAAAATAATTTCAAAATGAAATAATATTTTATGGAAATTAAAACACAATGTTTGATAAATGTAAAATAAAAGTTGATTTTAACTATGCATGGTTGGGTTAAATCTGCTGTTTTTATAGCCGAATGAAGTGGTGACTAACATATAACTGACTGTTTGGGAGAATTTTGATGCTTATACCCGTCGTCTTTAAAGTTGCCTCTTTGTTGGCTGCATTCACTCACCCCGGTCACATAGTTATCTATGCTCCCGGGGATTCGCTCCCTTGCCGTCGCGATGCATCTTGAAATCCATAGGGTATATAGGTATTCAACGAATTGTTATAACAAAATGGTGGGTGTAATTTTAGTCAAACTATCTCTAACTAGCTATCACGATGGATTGCCAACGTTGAGTCTTGGTATTTTTGTGATTTACCCAAGATACCTCTGCTCGTAGTATCCAGTCTTAGGGAAATTTAAGGTGGTGATATCATTGTGATAACTTTATTTTGCAGTGTATTCTATTTTACTTAAATTCTATTGCTCATGCGGTAAATTTTCTACAAACTTTATTAAATATTCAGTCTATCTGGCAGTCGATCAAATTTGTCCTGATGCGGCTGGAAAACTTGCTGAATAAACGATATTTGCTTCCAAAAGGCAATCAGAGTACCCCTTGATTTTTTATAAAAAAGGATTTTATTATGCCGATTTTATGGTCATTTCATTCTAATCCACTTGCGGAAATATTGGACAATCATCTTGTGGAAAATAGAGTAATAGGAGGCATTAGATATATATTTTGAAGATATTTGCAGAATAGAAAAATAAGCAGAAATGTGTTCGTTAGAATCAGATGAAGAAGTGGAGAACATTCGTTAAAATCTTTTTAATGTTAATGATACTTAACACAAGTAGCTAAGAGAAAAATATCATTTTTTCTTGTGATTTAGGATGCTTACAGATAAATGCCAGATATAGGTTAAGGTTTTTATTAGTTTTTTGCATGTTATGCTATTTGTTGGGATGATATTTCCTACATTGAGTGTATGGGTTGGTATTTCATTGTGATCTGATAAGTGAGTTTTTTATCTTTTTGATTTTTAATGTTTTATGTGATGGATGTCACTATGCGAAATTTTCTAAATTAATGATGATTTTTTTGTTAAAGCTGATAATCTGCTCACAAAACTAATCACAATATCTTATTTTTGAATTTTTTTTCTTGATATTAATTGGTTGTTGATTTAATTAACAAGCGGCTCATTGGTAGAATTTTTTTACTTGCATGAGGGCTATCGTCGTAGGCTTCATAATAGTAATGGATTTCATATATGTAGCTTATTGTGAATCACAGGTAGGAGGCATCGCCAAAAGTGTATGAAATGACTGACAGGCAATAGTCGATTGAATGCCATATCTATTAACTATCAGTCAAAAACAGTACACCAAACATTCATTTAATCTGATGGATAATGTAAAAAGGTCAGTAAACATTACACATTAATTTCAAACTTGTGTTACATTCATAGTGTTTTTCTGACCGGTATCTCTGTGTTTTTTTATACAGCATTGTGTTACTTGTTAATTATAAAGGCATATTAAGCGCAATGAATTCTGCCGGATACGATTTTATGGTCAGACTGGGTTTACTAATTTAAGGGGAAAAATATCTTGACGGAACTAATTAGCTTTCTTAACAGCCTTAACAGTATCCTTTGGGGCTCCGTGCTGATTTATCTTCTTCTTGGCGCCGGTATTTACTTCACGATACGTACAGGTTTTATACAGATTCGCCATTTTGGGCACATGTTTTCAGTATTGAAAAACAGTAAAAAATCTGACAGTGCAGGTATTTCATCATTCCAGGCTCTGTGTACCAGCTTAGCAGCACGGGTTGGCACCGGTAACCTTACTGGTGTGGCAATCGCCTTAACGGCTGGTGGGCCTGGCGCCATTTTTTGGATGTGGATGGTTGCTCTGATTGGGATGGCAACCTCTTTTATTGAGAGTACACTTGCCCAGCTGTACAAGACAAAAGACGATAAGGGGAATTACCGCGGTGGTCCGGCCTACTATATGGAAAAAGGGCTTGGAGTACGCTGGATGGGCATTCTGTTCTCCATATTCCTCATTATTGCTTTTGGTCTGGTATTTAATGCTGTCCAGGCAAATTCCATCGTTCAGGCTGCTGCTTTCGCATTCGATTTCAATCCTTTATATGTCGGCATCGGTTTGGTGATTCTTAGCGGGATCATTATTTTTGGTGGCTTGCGCTCTATTGCTCGGGTTGCAGAGTTGGTTGTCCCTTTTATGGCGATAGCTTATCTGATTCTGGCATTCTGGGTCGTCGGTCATAACTTTGAACGCATGCCAGAAGTGTTTGCATTAATTTTCAAAAGCGCATTCGGTTTACAGGAAGCTGTTGCAGGCACCGTTGGTTATGGTGTTGCACAGGCGATGACACAAGGTGTTCAGCGCGGGCTGTTTTCAAACGAAGCAGGGATGGGTTCGGCACCCAATGCTGCGGCTTCTGCTTCTCCATATCCTCCTCATCCTGCATCTCAGGGTTATGTGCAGATGCTAGGGGTCTTTATGGATACTCTGGTTATCTGTAGTGCTACTGCCGTTATCATCCTGTCATCGGGTGTGCTTGATGGCAATATTTCAGGGATAAGTGGAATAGAATTGACTCAGCGAGCACTGTCTTCCGCTGTCGGTGATTGGGGATCTGAATTTATTGCACTGGCTATCTTCTTTTTCGCATTCACATCAATTATTGCAAATTATGCTTATGCTGAAAGCAATATCGTATTCCTTGAACGTAATCATACTGCGGGTTTAGTGATCTTACGTCTGGCGGCGTTAGGTATGGTGATGTTTGGTGCGTTGGCTGATTTGCCTTTAGTTTGGAAAATGGCTGATTTGTCTATGGCATTGATGGCAATTACTAATTTGACCGCTATTTTGTTGCTTTCTGGCGTCGCATTTAAGCTCGCAAAAGATTACAACCAACAGAGACGTGTTGGTAAATTACCGACATTTGATATCAATCAGTATCCTGAGATTCAGAAAAAAGTTGAAGTTGGTATTTGGGAAGAAACGGCAACTCTTGCCCAATCTAACCAAGCGGTTGACCGCAGGTGAAATGCTAGAACACAGTATAGTTAATACTATTTAACAACATAGCGGCTGATAGCCTTTCGCGTTTATTTATTATTCTTGCCTTATTTCCATCTAACTTATGGGAATAAGGCATTTTTACTTGTGGTCTATGTCAAGAGCAAAACCGGTAGTTTTATAAAAAAATCATGTAAAACATAAATTTTATTTTGTATTCATTTGATTTCTTTGTGTTATTATCTTGCTTTCAATTAATAGGTAGGACAGGGAAATGATGAAGAAGATCATATTAGTTGGCTTATTTATGCTATTGGCGGGGTGTTCCAGCCTGGAAGATCGGGGCACTTATAAAGTTGATAGCTCTTTTCCTTCACAAGGTCAAAATGACAGAGTAAGGTTTTTGGTATTCCACTATACCGCTGTCAATGATGAAGGTTCTTTACGTATACTCACTCAGGGCGGTGTTAGTGCTCATTATTTGCTCCCATCGTTACCGAATTATGTGAGAGGCAAGCCTGTTATTTTGCAACTGGTTCCTGAAGATAAGAGGGCATGGCATGCTGGTGTTAGTGGATGGAATGGCCGGAAAGACTTGAATGACACTTCGATTGGCATTGAAATTGTTAATAAAGGATTTACGGAAATGCTACTTGAGAAAGAGTGGTATCCGTTTAATGAGCAACAGATCGATCTATTAACGCGTTTGGCGAAAGATATTATTCAACGTTATGGCATTGAACCTATTAATGTCGTTGGTCACAGTGATATTGCACCTTTGAGAAAGTATGATCCAGGTAAACTTTTCCCTTGGAAGAGTTTGGCTGAACAAGGTATCGGTGCATGGCCTGACGATGCAACCGTTGAAAAGTATATGGCGGGTAGAAAATGGAATGATGGTGTTTCTGTTGAGTTAATTCAGAAGACATTGGCTAAATATGGCTACACCATTCCACAAACCGGTGTGCTTGATGAGGATACCCGTAAAACAATCAGTGCGTTCCAGATGCATTTCAGGCCAGATGACATCAGTGGTAATCCTGATGCACAAACTGAATCGATAGCTCTGGCTCTGGTTGAGAAATATAAAAAGTAGTTTTGATTTGTAGTATCTTGTTGTGATCGTGCCATAGAAAGAACTTTATCAGAGTGACCTTTATGGCATGATTCCTCTCATTAACTCTTGATCTATTCTTCGAACCTTCCTTCATTTTGTTTTAACTTGTAATGACAGTCTTACCTCAGCAGTTGTTGATCACATCTTTCCAGCTATCACTGTTTTAACATTAGGCGGCTTTCATTATTATTTCTATAGAGAAAGAACTAAGCTTATGGCTAAGTAATAGAATATTCAGTGTATATAAATAATCATCGCTTTATTTTATAGTGACTATTACTGTCTTAAGTAATAGTCAGATTAAATGAAATTTTTGCAATATGGAGAAAATATTAATTTTTATTATTATTTTTCCTTTTTGGCAGAATCAATGCCAGGATAATTCCAATTAGACTGATAAAGGGTGAATATATTATTATTTTGTTTTTGTCGGGAAAATAGTTTGGTAACACACTGCACAGATAGATAAAAATAGAGACTGGCCAACCATACAGCCCCACATCATTAAATCTGTAGGCTGTTTTCATGATTAAATAGTAAACCGTAGCGAAGGAGCACATTGCCCATAGACCAATAGAGATTATATATAACCACACTGATAACTCATATTGCATGTGAGCTGCGTAATTGTTTTCTGCTAGATAACCTGAGAGAAAGATCAATATTCCTAAAATAGCGGCTATTTTAATAAAGCTAATAATATAATCTTTTCTACTCAATCTTTGGCTGAAATAGCTTTTTATTGAACTCACTAGAGAATCGTTCATAAATAATAGTCAGATAAATAAGAATGGGACAGATAGTAACTGATTTAACGATAGTATGAACAGAAAAATATGAATCAGATATTAAGATGAGAATATTTCAAAAGTAATTTTATGATTAAATATGTATAAATAAGGTGATGATTGTTAAATTATATGATAGTTTTTGTCCTTTATGATTTTTTTTTGGTGTTTAAACCGTTGTGTGATGATTTGACAAATGATTATTCGCTTATGTGACTGCTCCCCGCCGTAAACGGCAAGGCTTCCCACTTCTCAGGCCGCAACCGTTGATGCAACGGATTTACGCTGGCCTCCGTGGGCAGGAACGACGAGTCCCGCCGCCTGTAATTCCTGTATGCCCTTGCGCTGGATGTTGATCGCTGCGTTGATGTCACGATCATGTTCGACACCACAGCAAGGACATGGACAGATCCGCTTGTTCAGCGGCATTTCCGGCACTTTATGGCGGCAGCAGTGACACGTTTTCGAACTGGCGAACCATTGATCCAGTTTCACCAGATGGATGCCTGCCGCTTCCGCTTTGTATTCCAGCTTCGTGATGAATCCATGCCAGCCTGCATCACCGATAGCACGAGCCAGCTTGGGATTTTTCATCAGGTTGGCCGATTTCAGTGTCTCCACAATGATCGCTTGGTTTTCGTCAACAATTGAACGAGACAGTTTGTGTTGAAAATCGGCACGGGCATTGGCGACCCGTTCGTGTATACATGCAAGCTGTATACGCGCTTTGCGACGATTGGCACTCCCCTTGGTCTTACGGGATAACGCTTTCTGTTTACGCCGCAGGTTGCGGCTGGCGTTGATAAGGTGGCGTGGATTCGCAATCTTATCCCCACTGGATGTGATCGCATAGTGAGACAACCTAACGGAAACCAAGTGCCGTTAAAAGATTCGGCAGAACTCTCTAGTCCATCTGACCATGAAACCTAGAGAGCTTTGTTGAGGGAAGTATTGTGTCTGGCACCAAATAAAAGATCAGAACACAAGGGTTGAAGCTCTTTATCTTTCACCGGAAAGCACGGTTGCATTGCTGGATAATTGCCTGTTTCAATATTCTCTGATTATCGTGTCACGAACAGTGGGTAGCGAAATGCAGAGGTAATTTAACTTCGAGCTCAATATCTGGATTCTGCCGGAAATCATAGGGCGTTATGCCATACTCTTTGCGGAACATGTAAGTGAAATGAGACTGAGAGCCAAAGCCGAAATCTAAAGCGATATCAAAAATAGGCAAAGAGCTGTTTCTTAAAAGATGCACAGCGCCGGCCAGGCGTCGCTGGCGGATATATTTACCAAGCGAAATGCCGGTGACTTCCTTAAATATTTTCTGCATGTGCCAAAGCGAGTAACCGGAGTAAGCTGCCAGTTCTTCCAGGTGGATTACCCGGCCAAGGTGATTCTCAATCCATTTGCTGAGAGCGCATACAAGTGCTAAGTGATTATCCTGTGGCATTAACAATTTTGTTCTGGTTGAAAATGAAAGGAAGTATACACAACTTTTTCTAAAGATGACAAAGCCTTGACATCACGATTTAGATTGTAACTGAATGTGACAATTGATTTTTTTGTCATAGTGAATAAAATCCACATGGTTAGTATTTGTTTAAACGTGTTCTGATATGTTGTTAGCATACATATTGTTGCCGGTACGATTTTTTCGCAATGAAAGCACAGGATGAATATTTTTCTTGTTTCATTGTTGTAAAATATCATTTTCCAACTTTATTCTTAACGTATTGCGTTCTGACCGAACTTGAAGGAAATAGAATTGGACATAAAAAAAACCATTGCAATCTTAGTATTACTTGGAATATGTCTGTTCTTGTATCTGTTAGCTTTGGATAGCTATTGTGATCAGGGGGGAAAGTTTGATTCAGGTATTTGTTCTGTGACTCGATATCTGCCTTTCTGATTAGTTGCTGATACTCATCAGCCATTTTCCCGTCATATATCTGTGCTAACATATATCTTCAATATCCACCCTTTAAAGCTAGTGTTTTGTTTGCTTTGAATAAAGCAGATAAGGGGAAGCGGTTGTTTTCCCACTAATAACAAGATAGAAGTTGCATCAAGAGGACAAGATGGCAGGACAATCGCAGCGGTCAACACTTAAACGCGGTTTAAAAAACCGGCATATTCAACTTATTGCTTTGGGGGGGGCTGTCGGGACTGGGTTGTTTCTCGGTATTGCACAAACCATAAAAATGGCAGGTCCCTCCGTAATTTTAGGATACGCTATCGCAGGCTTTATTGCATTTTTGATTATGCGTCAGCTAGGAGAGATGGTGGTCGAGGAGCCTGTAGCGGGGTCGTTTAGTCATTTCGCGTATAAATATTGGGGGGATTTTCCCGGATTTTTATCAGGTTGGAATTACTGGGCGATGTTTACTCTGGTTGGCATGGCTGAATTAACGGCTGTGGGAATGTATATCCACTACTGGTGGCCTGATATTCCAACCTGGGTTTCTGCAACCGTCTTCTTTGTCTTAATCAATACAGTAAATTTAATTAATGTCCGATTATATGGTGAAACAGAATTTTGGTTTTCCATCATTAAAGTGACCGCCATTATCTGTATGATTGTGTTTGGCGCTTACTTGTTAGTTAGCGGAAATGGCGGACCTCAGGCCAGTATAACTAACCTTTGGCAACATGGCGGCTTTATGCCTAATGGCATCACCAGCCTAATCATGGCAATGGCTGTGATCATGTTCTCTTTTGGTGGATTGGAACTGGTAGGTATTACCGCAGCAGAAGCGGAAAATCCACGTATCAGCATTCCTAAGGCCACCAATCAGGTAGTATACAGAATATTGATTTTCTATATTGGTTCTCTGACCGTGTTGTTGTCGCTTTATCCGTGGGGCAATGTCGTTGAAGGTGAAAGCCCATTTGTTATGATTTTTCACAACCTGGATAGTTTCTGGGTAGCTAACGTTCTGAATATTGTTGTCCTAACTGCCGCATTGTCCGTTTATAACAGCGGTGTGTATTGTAACAGCCGGATGCTGTACGGTTTAGCAAAACAAGGCAATGCTCCTGGGATGCTGACAAAAGTTAATGAGAGTGGTGTTCCTATCAGAGCCATTGTCGTGTCTGCTTTGGCAACATCCGTTGGTGTATTGATTAATTATGTGATGCCGGGCAAAGCATTTGAATTATTGATGGCGTTGGTGGTAACAACGTTAGTGATTAATTGGGTTATGATCTGTACGGCGCATTTAAAATTCCGGGCAGAAAAAGTTAAACAGGGAATAGAGCCATCATTTAAGGCATTCTGGTATCCATTCGGTAATTATCTGTGTCTGGCTTTCCTTGCCTTTATACTCGTCATTATTTTGATGATGGACAGCATCCGTATTTCAGTCATTCTGATGCCATTCTGGGTGGGTGTGTTATGGATTGGGTTTTTAATGTCTCGTTCCCGCCGTGATAAAATGAGAGCACAGGAGCAGGGATAACATATATTTGGATTATCGCTATGAAGATACCAGGCTGATATTACACAGCCTGGTATTTTTTATCCAGTTACCATTGCCAACGTAACCAAGCGAAGAGGACGTTACCGTTATTATATGTGCCGGGAATATATGTCCCTTGCAGCGATAACCGATCATATTCTATGGAGAATAACGGTAATGGCAGTGGAATAGGGACATAATAATAATCATGACGAGCTGTAACGCTTAAAGTGAAACCGATTCCCATTCGGAAACCATCTAAATCACCGGGTATCCACATTTTCTGAAATCCATAGCCAACGATGGGTTCCAAACGGTTATGAGAATCCATAAAAGCCATTGCATAAAGGGAATGCCAATCATTGTCTTGGTCGTAACGATATTTACCATAGCCGAAACCCCAGGGCCGCTCATTATATCTATCGATTTTCTCTTTATCGTAGGTATGCCTGTTATGCCAAGTAATTACCGGCAGATAAAGTTCATTGTCGGGTGCATTCCAGGTGAGAGCGACATTATTGTTGAATTTTTCCCATAAACTACCTGAATTGTTGCTATAACCGAGCGGTGTGTGTGATTGAGTCGTTGCTAATGATTTATTAGCAGTATTTGCTGTTGCTGCCAACACTGTCCCAGATGAGACTAAAAGAGTGGCTGATAGGGTACAGGCTGTGGTTAAATCAAACTTCATTATTTATTGCTCCAAATTTCCCGACGACATAAATTGGGAAGATCCTGCGCATCACGTAAAATATGACAAACATCTAAATTCAGGAATTCTACTCTTGCTATTTTCAATAAAAGTTAAACGAAAAATTAATATTAAGATGTGATAGGTATTAACTGGGTATATTTGATACTGATATTTTAGTCGACTAATATTGGGAGTGTGTTGATTTTTTCTTTCACCCAAACAGTAGAGATTGGCCTCTGTGAACATACTAATAGATATAAAAAATCTAATAATAAGATAGGCAAAATAAATTAGAATTGTTTATGTTATCTGGGGTTTTGTTGAGTGGATAAACTGTAAGCTAATTAGGATAACCTTGGATTTTCAAATTTTTGCAGCTATGTTAAACAATAATTGTTGTTAAGAATTTTAAATATGTGCGTTAGCTCCATAGCTGATAAAAAATGGCTTGCCATCATATTAAGAATATGTGATAAATCGTTCGGGTAAACGAGGTACGGTTCTGTTATACAGTTCTGTTAATAGCAGCAACTTGCTCTAGTTTTTATGTTGCGCCGAAACGGCGAATTAGAATTAAGTGATCCAAAGGAAATTCTTAAAATGGCAAAAATCACTGGTACTGTAAAGTGGTTCAACGAATCAAAAGGTTTTGGCTTTATTACTCCTGCTGATGGTAGCAAAGATGTGTTTGTACATTTTAGCGCTATTCAGAGTGAGGGTTTTAAAACTCTGGCGGAAGGCCAAAAAGTTGAGTTTGAAATTCAGGACGGTCAGAAAGGTCCTTCTGCGGCAAACGTCACTACAGCATAACTTCTTTTTGTCGATCATTTTGGATTGACGAAGTAAATTTGTTGTCTGATTGGTTTTTTACTGGCAACAATGACATACCGATATCACCCTGTTGGTTATCTGATAGGGTGTTTTTGTTTTGGCTCGGGGCGCTCTTTATTGAGCTGAGATGAACCCGTAATACCTGATCTGGATAATGCCAGCGTAGGGAAGTCATGGTGTCTTTTCCTGATACTTGCTTTTCTCTTGCTGGTTGGAAGAGGTGCTTATAATGAGAATCAATTCACTGACAATTGCCGGTACTGATCCTAGCGGCGGTGCCGGCATTCAAGCTGACCTAAAAACTTTCTCTGCACTTGGTGCTTATGGCACAACAGTAATGACAGCGCTTGTTGCGCAAAATACCTGTGGTGTGCAATCCATTTATGATATCGATCCTACTTTTGTTGCGGCACAGCTTGAATCTGTGCTGTCAGATATCAGAATTGATAGCGCTAAGATAGGCATGTTATCTAATGCAGCCAACGTTGCCGTTGTTGCTGATGCAATAAGTCGTTATTCCGTTCCTTATGTTGTATTGGATACGGTAATGATTGCGAAAAGTGGCGATCCGTTGCTGGCGCCGGAAGCGGTTTCCGAGGTTGTTGAACGATTATTACCGAAGGTTTCGTTGATTACGCCAAATTTGCCGGAAGCCGCAGCGATATTGAAATGCTCTGTAGCAAAAACCGAAACGGACATGCAAAAACAAGGGCGTGAATTATTATCGCTAGGATGCGAAGCCGTTTTACTGAAAGGCGGGCACCTTACAGAGCATGAAAGCCCTGATTGGCTATTTACGATTGAGGGTGAATGGCGTTTTACTGCGCCCAGAATCAATACGTGCCATACACATGGTACAGGGTGTACTCTCTCTGCTGCGCTGGCTGCTTTGCGTCCACGTTACTCGAATTGGCAGACAACCCTGTCTGTTGCCAAATCATACCTCCAGGCGGCGTTAGAACAGGCGGACTCGTTAGAGGTAGGAAAAGGCATTGGGCCTGTGCACCATTTTCATCAGTGGTGGTGAGAATAGCTGACTGGCGTTTTCGGGATTAGGTGAGAAAGTGATAATGAATAAGAAGAGTAAGGTATTTATGCTGTGAGAGCAGTATAACTTAACATTGGCAGCGACCTACTATCTATTCATTATCACCGGCGACAAGCTTGACTTACGCGATAGTCACTTGTTTATCCAGATAGACATCTTGAACCGCATTAATCAGTTCAATACCCTCTTTCATGGATTTTTTGAACGCCTTACGACCGAGAATTAGCCCCATGCCGCCTGCGCGTTTATTAATGACGGCGGTACGAACGGAGTCACTCAAATCATTATTACCGGATGCACCACCTGAGTTAATCATACCGGCGCGCCCCATGTAGCAGTTAGCTATCTGATAACGGACCAGATCGATAGGATGGTCGCTAGTCAAATTAGTGTAAACACGTTTATCGGTATGACCAAAACCAATTGCAGTATAGCCGCCATTATTTTCGGCCATTTTCTGTTTAACGATATCGGCGCCGATAGTGACGGCCAAATGGTTAGCCTGGCCTGTTAGGTCCGCACTGGAGTGATAATCTACCCCCTCTTTTTTGAAGGCAGAATTACGCAGGTAGGCCCACAATACCGTTACCATGCCCAATTCATGCGCCCGTTTAAAGGCGGCTGAAATTTCCTCAATTTGACGCCGTGATTCAATAGAGCCAAAGTAAATCGTTGCGCCAACGGCAACGGCACCCATCTCAAATGCTTGTTCAACACTGGCATATAAAGTTTGATCATATTGGGCGGGATAGCTCAGTGCTTCATTGTGGTTCAGTTTAACTAAAAATGGGATCTTATGAGCATAACGACGAGAAACAGAGGATAACACGCCATAAGTAGAGGCAACACAGTTACAGCCGGCTTCGATAGCCAGTTCAACGATATTTTTGGGATCGAAATAGAGAGGATTTGCTGCAAAAGAAGCGGCAGCAGAATGTTCTACTCCTTGGTCCACCGGCAAAATAGATAAATAACCAGTGCCTCCAAGACGACCATGATTTAACAATGTTTGCATGGAGCGCAAAACTGTATTGGGTCGGTTATTGTCGATCATTACTCGGTCAACAAAATCGGAGCCTGGCAGATAGAGATTTTCACTTGGGATGGTATTACAACGATGTTGCAATAAACTGTCCGCATCTTTGCCTAACAACTTAGCGATATCAGTCATGTTTTACTCCAGTTATGAAAAGATATCATTGATTGTCATTTATCCTTTTTAGGATAACAAGTTGTATTGGGAGGGAAGTGGTAGTGGATCGCTTCAGGTGGGGGGGATAAAGAGAATTTTATTACCTGGAAAGCGGCTATTTAGCGCAAGAGTGACATGACCATTCTTTAGGGGATATAGGGGCGAAAGCGTAAGCTCTTTATGTGTTGGATTATATATTTTTGTAATTCTTATTGCTTGCTAGCAGACAATTTTCTTGGATAAGATAAATAGATGTATGAGATTTAATACTGATAAAGAATAAATTATTCATTGTATTTATGACATTGATATTTATTGGGTTTTGATAAATTGCAATATCAATATAGTTAAACTGATCGTCTTTGTTGATATTGTTAATATTTCCTTTGCTTTTATTATTCAACAGTGAAATGTTTTCATTATAGATTGGATATATATTATTGTTTCTATAAAGTTTCGGGAAAAATAATTTATATTTTATTTATTTTAGGTTTTTTATCTATGCAGATTATATGTTATAAATTTAATTATTTCTCTTTATCAATATCAAAAAAATGGAAATAAATTTATTATCGTAAATCTCTATCTATTAGTGCCTTTTTATTTATGAAAGAATTAATCCTTTAGTTATTGTTCTTTATTGATTTATAATATTACAATGTTGTTGGATAGAATTGATAAGATTGTTGGGTGATTTTGGAGAAAAAACTAATGTTAATTTATCATTCTAAATAAATAACTCATTGATTAATATTAAATTATTTCATTGTTTGCGTGATTTAATTAACCGATAAATAAAGTCATTCTTTATATTTTATTATTTATATCGCTAAACTTAATGTTTTATTACATGAGTCTTTTATAAAGATACAATATGTTTTTCTATTATTTAAATGAGTTTTACAAGGTTAGATATTCATATTTTATTACAGCTATTGATATAAGTTTAATTGGTTTTGATTATTCATGTGAATAATTTTCTATTTTTGTGATTTATTTATAACCATGTTTCGATATTATACATGATAAATAACTATTTTTGACATCAATGTTTTTAGATCCACATAATCCTGTAAGCAACAGTCAATATAGTTATTTATTCTTTCTTAAAAGTGATAATAATATAAAATAATAATTATACTAAATTCTTAGTTTTAACTTGTATTTATCCATTAATTAACTAATTGAAAAATACATCAATATAGTTTAATTTTGTCACAGGTAGAAAATTTCTCATGTTTTTATTACCAATAGTGATATTTAGGTTTCTTTCATTTGCCAAGAGTAATTTCTTATTACATTTCTTCTTTAGTAATTTGTTTGCAAACGATGTTTTATAAAGTTATTGGATCTATTGATATAGGTTAAGAGCTTGATAGATAAAGGTTGAATGTCTATTGCTGTTACTCGCTAAGCTAATTTTTCCTGATGTTATTGCTAGGTGATATTTTTCATGCTGGTCCGGTGTAAAAATGGGTTTCTATAGTTTTTTTGTTTACTAAACAGCCCCTATTGTGGGATTAAATTTCATCTTTACGAGAGGGTAACATGTACTGTGTTGTTGTTTATCAGCTTTGGGGTGATTTGGTTATTTTACCCCTGTTTATACTATGGATATATAAAACAAAATCCATTTTGGGTTGCTAAGTCGGTATAGTCAGCTAAATGTTGAACTAATAGTTTTAACAATAAGTAAATTGTAATTATCTGTTTTCATAATTTTCACCTGATTAATTCTATCAAATTGTATAATATTTGGTCTAAATATGATGGATTTCCTGAATTATTGAATAGTGGAAAATTTTAATTACATTTCTTTAGATAGTGTGATATTTCAATAAGTAGAAATATTTTCTTATTAATATATAGGTATAAGGAACACATTGATATAAATATTCATGGCTTTAATAGTTAAATTTCTCTATTTAATTAATCATGTAAATGAATTCTGTAACTTGTTGATTTTATTTCTCGGAGGAAAAAAGAAAAGGCCAGCTCAAGGGAGATTGAGCCGGCCAAGGAGGTGGTTCCTAGTCTTACTGTAAAACTTTTTTAATTTTTTATTTTTCGCCAGCAATACTACGGTAAATAAAATAGTATTGATGTGATCTGTTTCTAAAAAAAGAAATATATCCTCATAAAGAGGGGATATTGATGATTATTTGTCTGAGTCTCAGTTCGTTTGAGCAGATTGAGAATTAATACCATTTAGATTACGTATTAATAAGGCATAATTAATATCGATTTGTTCCGGAATTGGCAAATAGACAATATACCCATCCCCAGGCGCAACTTCCATTGGTTGGCCTTTTTTATCCTGCATTGCTTCCAATGTAAACTGGATATTGCCTGATGGTGTCATTAATTCGAGACGATCTCCGATCATGAATTTATTCTTGACAGCAACTTCAGCTAATCCGTTGATTCGTTTACCCGTAAATTCACCAATAAATTTTTGTGTGTCGGATATCGAATAGCCATATTCATAAGTCTGATAGGCATCATGGGTATGACGGCGTAAAAATCCTTCGGTATAGCCGCGATGAGCGAGTCCTTCTAACGTTGTTAGCAGAGTTGGATCAAAAGGTTTCCCTGCAACGGCATCATCAATGGCTCGGCGGTAAACTTGTGCTGTGCGAGCGCAGTAATAGAAGGATTTTGTCCGTCCTTCGATTTTCAAAGAGTGAACGCCCATTTTAGTTAATCGCTCAACATGCTCAATAGCACGTAAATCTTTAGAATTCATGATATAAGTACCATGTTCATCTTCGAAAGCTGACATATATTCACCAGGGCGTTTTGCTTCTTCGAACGTAAATACTTTATCTGTTGGTGTGCCCTTTCCCAATGTTGGCTCGATATTTTTTGTCGGTATAGGTTCATGCATATGCACAATATTACCGATATCATCCTCTTTGCCTTCTTGGACATGATATTCCCAACGGCAGGCATTAGTGCAGGTTCCCTGATTGGGATCTCGTTTATTAATGTAGCCGGACAACAGGCAACGACCGGAATAGGCCATACACAATGCGCCATGTACGAAAACTTCCAGTTCCATACCGGGAACCTGCTGGCGAATCTCGTTAATTTCATCGAGAGAAAGTTCTCGGGAAAGAATAACCCGCGTCAGCCCCATTTGTTGCCAGAATTTTACTGTTGCCCAGTTAACTGCGTTAGCTTGAACGGAAAGATGAATTTCCATTTCAGGAAAAGCTTCACGAACCATCATGATCAGTCCGGGATCGGACATAATGAGAGCATCTGGTCCCATATCAATGACAGGTTTTAGATCACGGATAAAAGTTTTCAGTTTGGCATTGTGAGGTGCAATATTGACCACAACATAAAAGCGTTTACCAAGTTCATGAGCTTGTTTAATGCCGAGTGCCAGATTTTCGTGATTAAATTCATTATTGCGGACGCGCAGGCTGTAACGTGGTTGACCGGCATATACAGCGTCTGCGCCATAGGCAAAAGCATAGCGCATATTTTTCAGCGAACCGGCAGGGGAAAGTAATTCTGGAGTAAACATGGTTAAAAAGTTCTCGATTTGAGTTGAGATTAGTTTTCACTATAAAAAGTAAGGATAATGTGGGGAATTCTAACGCTTAATTTGTTGGGGATACAAATTTATTAGCATGAATCGTTCGGTTCTATTGATCGATGAAGGGCGCCTTATCAATTGATAGTAACTTTCAACTGATAAGGTGCGGTTTATCATGAAAAAATATCATTCTGACTTTGTTAAATCTCGGACATTGGTGCTCGAGCCATGTTTAATCGCAGATTGAATGCCTTTTTTGGCCGCGACTTCATTATCGTGAGATTCGCTGATGCCGATAACTTGATAGTTTCTCGCTTTCAGCACGAAATAGGACTTGCCAGATTTGTTTTCTCTGATTTCGAAGTTTTTTTTCTGCCGGTGAATTTGCTTGGACAGAACGAATTCCTTTCTCTCCCTTATCACGATGGAATAGTCGCAATAATTCGCAGAATATTAACAAACGTCAACAAACAAAACCAGATATACCCGTTATCTTTCAAGTTGCCTCTTTGTTGGCCGCACTCGCTCACCCCGGTCACATAGTTATCTATGCTCCCGGGGATTCGCTCCCTTGCCGTCGCGATCCATCTTGAAATCCATTGGGTATAGCTTAATAACATTGAATGGTTCTGTTTGTTATTAATAACTTTTAAATAACAACTTTATTGAGGGTTGAAATCAAGCGGCGCGTTTTTAAACACTTCGTAAACCTCCTTACTTGGCGGTTTAGGAATTTTCGCTTGTTTAGCCGCCGCTACCGCTGCCTGGCACAACGCCGGGTCTCCCCCCTCTGACCTTACATCAATTAACAATCCATCAGGAGCAAGTTTAATCCGTAATGTACAGGTACGCCCACGATACATACTTGGATCGTAAAACTTATTCTGTATCGCTATCTGGATCTGCCCCAAATAGTTATTAATGTCGGCATTCGAAGCTCCACTTTTCTTGCCGCCGCCTTTACCGGCGGCAGAAGCCCCTCCTTGCTGTTTCGGTGCATTGGAAGTTAAGCCACCCAGTAAGTCATCAACTTCACTTTCCTGTTTAGCGGCTTGCGCCGCAGCTTTCTTCTTGGCGTCAGCTTCGGCCTTAGCTTTAGCCTTTGCATCCGCCTCAGCTTTGGCTTTAGCATCCGCTTCAGCCTTGGCTTTTGCTTTAGCCTCAGCGTCTGCTTTGGCTTTCGCTTCTTCCGCGGCTTTTTGTTTAGCAGCAGCGGCTTCAGCCTCTTTCTTAGCTTCAGCTTCGGCTTTCTTCTGCGCCTCAGCCTGCTCTTTAATCAGTTTTTCTTTTTCAGCCTTAGCCTTTGCCGCCGCTTCTTCTGCCTGTTTTTGCTCTTCACGGGCTTTGTTTGCAGCTTCTACAGCCTGCTTTTTCTGTTCTTCCGCTGCCTGTTGCGCCTTAATTCGTTCTTCTTCTACCGCCTTTAAACGCTCCTGCTCTTCGGCCTGTTTTTCCCTTAATTCAGTAGCCTGCTGTTCGGCTTTCTTCTTTCGTAACTGCTCTGCACGTTTAGCATCAGCCTGTTGTTGTTGCTGTTGGTTGTACTGTTGTACTACCGCATTCGGATCGACCATCACAGCATCAATAACAGAACCATCCTGACCACCGCCACCCATTTCAGTTTTTCGTGTCAGGGAACCCCAAATAAGTAACCCAATCAAAATAATATGCAACACAACCGAAACGATAACAGCGCGATTTAATTTATTGTTTTGCCCGTTTGTCTTTCCCACGCTCGATATCCAAGATCTTCAAATAACAGCAACTGCCGGCTAAACTCAGATAGGCTGAGTCATTAAACCAACGGATTTCACACCTGCCCGATGCAGCATGTTGAGTGCCTTAATAATCTCATCGTAAGGCACTTCCTTCGAACCACCGATTAAGAAAACGGTTTTTGGATTCTCTTTTATTCGTGCCTGCGCTTCCGCAATAATCTGCGGCTCAGGCAATAATTCCAATCGTTCATGGTTAACTATCATGGTGTACTGACCAACACCAGAAACCTCCACGATTACCGGTGGATTATCGGAGTTGGAAACCGTTTTAGAATCTACCGCATCCGGCAGATCAACTTCTACGCTTTGAGTGATAATCGGCGCTGTCGCCATAAAGATAAGCAACAGAACCAGCAACACGTCCAGTAAGGGAACGATATTGATTTCGGATTTCAGCTCACGCTTGCGACTACGGGTGCGTGCCATAGCTTCTCCCCTTACTATTTGTTCTCTGCTTTATTTTCAGCAGCGAAAGCCTGACGATGCAAAATAGCCAGAAACTCTTCCATAAAGTTATCGTAATTTTGCTCCAGCTTATTAACACGCTGATTCAAGCGGTTGTATGCCATAACTGCCGGAATCGCCGCAAACAGACCAATCGCCGTTGCAATCAACGCTTCTGCAATACCCGGCGCTACCATCTGGAGAGTGGCCTGTTTTACCGCACCTAACGCGATAAACGCATGCATGATCCCCCAAACCGTACCAAACAAACCGATATACGGGCTAATTGAACCAACGGTACCCAAGAATGGAATATGGCTTTCTAACGATTCCAATTCACGATTCATTGAGATACGCATTGCACGCGAAGCCCCTGTTACTACCGCTTCTGGAGCATGATTATTTGCATGACGCAGACGGGCAAATTCTTTGAACCCAGAATAAAAAATTTGTTCTGTTCCACCTAAAGAATCTCGACGCGACTGACTTTCCTTATATAAGCGTGATAATTCAATACCCGACCAAAATTTATCTTCAAACGCTTCCGCTTCACGGGTTGCTGCATTGAGAATTTTGGTCCTTTGAATAATGATCGCCCATGAAGCAACGGAAAAGCAGATCAAAATAAGCATGATCAGCTGCACCAAAAGGCCCGCTTTCAGGAATAAATCTAGAATGTTCATGTCAGTCACTGCTTAAACTCCGCGACAATAGACTTTGGAAGCGCAATCGGCTTCATTTGAGATGTATTCACGCAGGCGATTAAAACTTCTGCGCTGTTAAGAATTGTCCCATTACCATCAACAATGCGTTGAATAAATGTCAAAGACGCTCTACGAATATCCGTAATTTCGCTCTGCACCTCTAACATATCATCAAGCCGGGCCGGGGCACGGTAATCAACCACCATACGCCGAACAACAAATGCAATTTGTTCATCAAGTAAACGCTGTTGATGAATTCCATGCTGACGTAACATCTCAGTACGTGCTCTTTCATAAAAGACCACATAACGGCCATTATAAACTATCCCACTCACATCTGTATCTTCGTAATAAATACGAATGGGCCATCGGAACAACGTATTACTCACTTTCAATCCTACATAAGGCGAATTAACGCTGCCACTATACTCAAGACAATGCGGCTTTGGAATAATGTGCAAATAAAAAATTTATGGGTCAGAGGCCCCATAACATACAGAATTAACTCATAAAGAAATGATGCAAACCCCAAATCAAAATCAAGAATGCCGGCAAAGGAGAAAAAAAGATGCGCCAAACTATATTTCTTGGCTGAAAACCCACCCCGAAAATCACACCTGTACATACAGACCATATTAGCAAAATACCTTGCCATATCTGCAATGAACTGGTGTTAGCCGCAAAACGAGCCGGGTCCCAAAATACACAAGCGGCAAACATTAATGCAACAATAAGGATAAAGCCCCGAACAGGGGCTTTATCCATTAGCCGATAGTATTTATCTATCAACACGATTTCTCGCTATTTTTAGCGGTTTTTTCTTCTTCATTATGCTCAAAAGCTAAGGCAGCGATTATAGCGAAACTACAAGCCAAGAGCGTTCCGAGAATCCAAGCAAAATACCACATGCTTTATGCTCCTTAGTACAGTGAATGTTTGTTATCTTCAATAAAACTTTTATCCAAACGCCCAAACATTTTGTAGTAACACCAAATGGTATATCCCAGAATGATTGGAACAAAAATCAATGCAACCACAAACATGACGCGCAGTGTCATCAAGCTTGAAGTCGCATCCCACATCGTCAAGCTGACATTAGGATTAGTGATTGAAGGCATCACAAATGGGAACATCGTTACACCACAGGCCAGAATGATGCCAGCAATTGTCAGTGAAGAGAACAGAAATGCCCATCCAGCCTTATTCATGCGCGTCATCAGCATCGTCAGCAAAGGCGAAGCCACGCCCAGTGCCGGTAGAGCCCACAACCACGGATAGTTGTTAAAGTTAGTCAGCCAAGCTCCAGCCTGATGAACGACTTCTTTATGTAATGGGTTAGACTGAGCCATCGTATCCAAGCCGCCGGTCACAACATAACCATCAATACCATAAATCATCCATACGCCTGCCAGCAGAAAAGCCACCATTGTCACCAGCGCACAGAGGTAAGTTGCGGTACGAGAACGCAGACGCAACTCACCCGTAGTACGCATTTGCAGATAAGTCGCTCCCTGCGTCACAATCATCATCAAGCTGATCACTCCCGCCAATAAACCGTATGGGTTGAGCAATCCAAAGAAGGAGCCGGTGTAGAACAAGCGGAGTTGAGAGTCAACGTTAAACGGCACTCCCTGTAATAGATTACCGAATGCCACGCCGATAACTAATGGCGGAACGAAACTACCGACAACGATTCCCCAATCCCACATGTTACGCCACTTGCGGTCTTCCAGTTTGGAGCGGTAATCAAAACCAACCGGACGGAAGAACAATGCAGATAACACTAGGATCATAGCAACATAGAAGCCAGAGAATGCCGCGGCATAGACCATCGGCCAGGCGGCGAACAGCGCTCCACCGGCGGTAATCAGCCAAACTTGGTTACCATCCCAATGCGGCGCCACTGAGTTAATCATGATGCGACGCTCAGTATCGTTTTTCCCGATGATACGTAACAGGATACCAACTCCCATATCAAAACCATCAGTTACCGCAAAACCGATTAGCAGCACACCAATCAGTAGCCACCAGATAAATCGTAGTACTTCATAATCAAACATAAGTGGACTCCTGTTTACTGAGCATCGGGTGCTGAAGTTGTTTTCTGTTCAAAATGGTAACGCCCGGTTTTTAAGCTACTTGGGCCAAGGCGAGCAAATTTGAACATTAAAAACATTTCCGCAATCAGGAATAAGGTATAAAGGCCACAAATCAGCGCCATAGAGAACAAAATATCGCCGGCTGTTAAATTGGAACTCGCCACCGCAGTTGGCAGAACTTCACCGATTGCCCACGGTTGACGACCATATTCCGCCACAAACCAGCCTGATTCTATGGCAATCCACGGTAATGGAATGCTGTACAGTGCGGCGCGAAGTAACCATTTTTGTTTACCAATACGGCCACGGATAACACTCCAAAACGCCAAACCAATCAACAATAACATCAGGAAGCCGGCTGCAACCATGATACGGAATGCAAAATAGAGCGGCGCAACACGTGGAATAGAATCTTTCGCGGCTGCTTTGATCTGTTCTTCACTGGCATCAGTCACTTTGCTGGTATAACGTTTCAGCAACATGCCATAACCCAGATCTTGTTTACTCTCATTGAATGCAGTACGAACAGTCGGGTCTGTGTTACCGGCACGCAATTCTTCTAACAGTCCATAAGCCTTTATACCGTTACGAATACGCACCTCATGCTGCTCCATCAGATCACGCAGACCAATGACCGGGGTATCAACGGAACGGGTAGCAATCAATCCCATAAGATAAGGGATCTGGATGGCATATTTGTTTTCCATTTTATCCTGATCCGGAATACCTATCAGTGTAAAAGCGGCCGGCGGTGCCTGAGTTTCCCATTCAGCTTCGATTGATGCCAGCTTAGTCTTCTGTACGTCGCCCATTTCGTAGCCAGATTCATCACCCAACACAATAACAGACAACACAGCCGCGATACCAAAGCTTGAAGCAATCGCAAATGAACGTTTAGCAAATGGAATATCACGGCCTTTAAGCAGGTAGTAAGAGCTGATACCGAGAACAAAGATCGCCCCTGTCACATAACCCGCTGCAACGGTATGAACAAATTTCACCTGAGCAACCGGGTTTAGTACCAGTTCAGCAAAACTGACCATCTCCATACGCATGGTTTCAAAGTTGAAATCAGAAGCAATCGGGTTTTGCATCCAACCGTTAGCAATCAGAATCCAAAGCGCAGAGAAGTTGGAGCCTAGTGCGACCAACCAAGTTACCGTCAGATGTTGCGTCTTACTGAGACGATCCCAACCGAAGAAGAATAAACCTACGAATGTAGACTCTAGGAAGAACGCCATCAAGCCTTCAATCGCCAGAGGCGCACCGAAAATGTCACCAACGTAGTGAGAAAAGTATGACCAGTTAGTCCCAAACTGGAACTCCATAGTCAACCCTGTTGCAACCCCCAAAGCAAAGTTAATACCAAATAACTTGCCCCAGAACTTCGTCATATCTTTGTAAATTTGTTTACCGGAAAGCACATATACCGTTTCCATGATCGCCAGCAAAAACGCCATACCAAGCGTTAGCGGAACGAATAGGAAGTGATACATCGCAGTTAAGGCAAACTGTAATCGTGACAGTTCGACAATATCAAACATCTTGACTCCTTGCTCCTAGCAGGAAGACACCGACTTGCGGCAACCTGACTTCATATAAGCACTTTTCTCAAACTACTCATGCAAAAGCCCCGTAACTACCAGCAATAAATGCCTTTAAAATAACAACTCATTACTAAGTAAATTAAAAACTAATTAGACTAATAGTATAGTACGCTTATATTCCCATACAATAAATAGGTTTTACGTGATTCAGATTAGAATTCTGAATATAGGTCAAGAATTGCGGTTATTGTTTAATGGGAACTCATTGATCAGGATCAATTTAAGCAAATTAGAAAAATAATGCCATAGTAATAAATTGATTTTAATGATTTTTTTCTGGTTAGTGTTAACTACTCTGTCTATTATTTCATTTTAGTTGGCATATTGTTAATTATTTGTTTATTTAGATAAATATTGATTTCTATATTGCTGTTAAATGATTTTTAAAATTAACTTCTTATTTTCATCCTTAAGAAAATATTATTATTAACTTTGCATTAACAGTGAGATCACAACCATTTGGCTGTCATTCAGATAGCATAATGACACGCAGCTCAAGAACTAAACTTCCCTCTTACGACAAATCTCTTCAAACTGAGTGAAATAACTTAGTATCTTAAGTTACACAGCCCAACAATAATTGTGTAAAAATATTTTACACAACAGAAAAACTGCGCGTACCAGCAAGTAATGACCGAAATGCCTTTCTTCCGGCTCCCACAGACAGGCTTTTCCAGGCTCGAATCACCACCATAATACGCTGTTGAAACTGAGATGCAGTCGGAAGCTAAAAAAGCGTTGTTGCTGAACTGGAGAAAGTATTTGGTATTATTGAGTTTGGTTGATGTTTCATTAGCACCAAACATTAAATGAATAATTATTTTTTCTGATTATTTAATACAAAATCAAATTTTTCACTGTAAATTAATTATTAGATAACACGGATATTTTGAGGATGACTTACAATAAGAAATTGAGAGAGAAAACAATAGCTTTCAGATGTTGGATTTTTTTATTTTAACCAATTAACTAAAAATAGTTAATCCTTTAAGCTATAAGAGAATTTAATTATTAATTAACTGAACTAGACTATGATTGATGTGAATTATGGAGATGCTTTTCAATAATTCAATATGTTGATTATAAAAAAATATTATTTAATTTAAGGGGTGTATATGAATCTAAAAAATGATTTCAAAGCTTTTTCTATTGGCAATAATGCTAATGTGCCGAGCCAAGGAGATTATGAAAAAAATACGAGTTTGCAAACTGGGATTCCAGAAGGTGAAATTACCAATCACATTCACTTTTTAAATAAGGTATTACGCCAATCATCAATAATAGCATCTGTGGTGGCTGATTTTATCAAGACACAATCTGGCGAAAATGTTCTGGATGATGGTGATATAGCTAAGCTCACTGTGCAGTTAAATAGAGCATTAGAAAAAATAGTTACAGAGAAAATTCCCAATGCCTCATTAACACAAAAGGGCATTGTTCAACTAACAAATGAGATTAGCAATAGTGACACATTGGCAGTGACGCCGAAACTTGTTCAGGAAAAAATAGACTCATTAAGTAAAAATATTAATGAGAAAGTACCCAACACCCGGAAAATAAATGGGAAAGAGTTGACTGGAGATATTAATATCAATGCTGAAGATGTGGGAGCAATATCAACTAATAATGTAATACATTCAATGGAACACGGTCATCTGGATGAATTGGAAAATCTCCGTAATGGTTGCTCCGGATTTAATCCCTCCGCGTCGTTCCTGACTAAATATGGACTGCCACGTGGCAATGGTGGCGTTCAGTTAAGAATTAGCAATATGAATGGTGTATCAAGCGAGGGGGAAGAGGATGTATGGAGCCACAGGCTGATTTTTACTCATTTTGGCGATACATATCGTACAGATCATATAAATGAATATTATAAACTTACACGTAAATTTTGGGACAATATTAATGCCAAACCCGATTTTAATGGATACCTAAAAATATCCTCTCCGATAATAGAAATCTATCCTGATGGTACATTCTCAACTAACGAAGAATCAGAGGGTGCAGAAGTAACGAAAGAAGAAACAGGAATATACCGTATATCAAATATATCAGGCTATAACACTGATGGCGCCTGGGGTGTGCATGGCGGTATTTCTGTTCCCCAAAACAATAATAATCTTGAATTGATTTTCGTTGATGATCATATCCAACCTGATGGCTCTATTATCATTGAAATCTACCACCGCCAACATTCGCATTTACCTGAAAAATTTCAGAACTGGCGACTCAAATCTATTGATGACAATGGCAAACAGGTGTTCTACAAAGATGGAGAGCCATGTGATATTCCCGAATACTGTCGTTTGGATATTCGTGTCCAAATGCCAGAAGATTCACTCTGGAACTTAAAACGAAAGAAGCTACGGGAAGAAATAGAGAGTGCCAGCGTTTCTGACAAAATATTGTAGTGATATAGGGCCGTATGGCCCTATATTTTATTTGAACTTCAAGATCGGTAGCCCAAACTCCATATTCTTTTCATGCCAATCGTGAATGATATAACAGTGCAATTTACAGCTTATCGAAAGTTCCTGTGGATAGGAATGGAGCTTTACCGATAAGAAACAATATCATGATCATTGTTATACTCAGCGCCATGATCTATCGAAAGTACAGATACAATATCGACTTGCCACAGTGCAAAATATTAAGGAAGTGACTCTACTGATAGTACTTTTTTACCTACATATCCACTGGGTATCGTCTTCTCTGACGAATCAAGTTAAAAAAGCCTTGCAAGAAAAATAGTGGGGGTTTGTTAACAATTTGACATGGGAAACTTGACAATTTTTTATAAAGGACTATTAATTATAATACTATATTTATTTAGTATCCGTTTTATCCTGTAATACCAAAATGTTACATATATATTCTTACAACTATTTGTCTAACTAGAGGAGTTATTATGCATCTTTATCCTTATTCATAATTTTTAATGTGAAATTACAACATTAATACACTGTCAATTTAAGATTCAGTTAATAGTGACGTTCTAATATTATATTTATATACAGAGACTATCACATAGAACATGTGTAATTCATTGTTAATAAACCATCTATTACTTCATGGAATAAAATTATGACTCTATATAACAGAATATTTGTTTTTTTCATTATGATGTTTGCCCCTATAATATCATGCTTTGCTGATACCGAAGTTAATTTATCTACCGAGCAGAGTCAGGCTATCTCTCAGCTATTAAATAAGATTGAGCCTAATAAACCTACAGTGATCGATTTAACTAAACCGGAAAATGAGAAAGGATATATCGCATTATTACATTCACATGGTATTACAAAGCAGAAACATCCTGATATTTTTGAAGATATCGAGATTATGAAAAAAAACCAAAAGGCAATGCTTGAACATGGAGAACTACTTGAAATACAAATCTCAGATAAAGAGCCAGAAGATTATTTTGGTCAGCCTAAAATACTACTTTCTGATGGCTCCAAATCAATTTCAGCTGAAGTTCTTAGTTCCCTATATTTTCCTGGTTCTAATATTTCAAACAGTAATACAATTGAAACTGACATTAGCACTATATCATTACAGGGTGGCCTCTCAATTTTTGGCACAGACAAAAAGGGAAAACTTAAACCAGTAATCACATCCCCATTCGAACTGGCAAGAAACGAGAAGGCACGGGACTTTTTAATACACACCAAAGAATATGATGTTATTAAATTAGAAAAATTTGATAGTATTAAACCTGTTGCTACTTTTCAAGGGAAAAGAAACGGGAGACCTATCACTCCTGGACCAGTAATCATTCAATCAAATACACTGACAAACCTTGAAGATCTTGCTCAATACTTTCAACCTTACAAGATGAATAACACAGCACCAACTCATGTAAAGAATCCATTAACAAAACCAGTAATCGTCTGCTTGAATAGAGCAAACCCTGAACCAGGAGCTAATAGTCTATGTGATTACGGCCCTACGTCGCCAGGTACACCAAATATAAATCTGGAAATAATAGGTAATCTTACATTCAATAACCCTATCGCGATTGATGAAAAGGGAAAGCCCACAAAATTTCAAGATGTGGAACCACAGGCAAATCTGACACTGATCGGTCTTGATACTGGCGGTGCATGTAAGTTAGCAAGAAATATAGATAAAGATATATTTTGGAAACATACAGAAGTCAATAATGATCCTGCCAAAGGTAATAATACAAATTTATCATGGGAATTTTCTAAAGAAAAAGGCTACGCTGATTTTGGACCGATATGCTGGAAAAATAACGAAAGATATATACTAGACCTGCAAGTTACTATTGCAACAATTCAAGGTGATCTCGTATTTCCTACCATTTTTTCTTATACCAATGACCCCAAGAGTAAGGAGCATCCGTCACAATTCATTTATCCACCCATTCAAATCCAATATGGTTGCATTGCAGAAGGCACATTAATAGATATGGCTGATGGTTCAAAGTGGAAAGTTGAAAATATCCGCCCAGGCGATAAAGTTTTAACTAAACAAGGAGGTATCTTACAAGTAAAAAGCCGTATTGTAGGCCACGATACTGAGTTTATTGATTTAATTTACAATAATGGTGAGCAGGTTTCACTGACGCCAACTCATCCTGTCTCAACATTACGAGGAATAGTCAAAGCCGAAGACCTTAAGGCCGGTGATACAATACATACACGTGATGGTCAGACTACCCTTACTTCAGTTAAACAGAGAAAATCGGAACCATCAAACGTGTATAATTTTGTCTTAGAAAAGACAGATAGCCAAAATGAATTATTACCTGAAGATGCTGTGCTTTTTGCCGGTGGCATTTTGGTCGGTGATAATAACCTGCAAAGAAAAGTGTCGATATCAAATTAATCTCTCAGATTAATGACAAAGTGCTGGCTTTTTTAGTCAGCACTCATTTCGAAGTAACGCATTTGAATTATTTTTATGGTTGAGAATGAAATCCAGCCAACGAAAAACAGCCATAAGACTCTGTTCTATCGTCTCCTTTACCCGAGAACGCTTCTTTTTGCCCTACAACATCAACCGGTTTTCTCTAAAATGAAAGCTAGAAGAATACTGCAATAGCACTTAATAAAGTGAAATAAAGAGTCCCACGAGAAAAATAGTGGTATTTGTTAACAATCTGACATGAGAAACTTGACAATCTTTTACGAAGAACTATTAATTATATAAACGATTATAGCTCCACCTTCTAGTATCTATTTCTCCTATACCCAATAGATTTCAAGATACATCGCAACGGCAAGGGAGCGGATCCCTAGGAGCATAGATAACTATGTGACCGGGGTAAGTGAGCGCAACCAACAAAGAGGCAACTTGAAAGATAACAGGTATATACTGTAAAAATATTATATATATGGCGGATTCGACTAATAAGTGTAATTTTTCAGAAAGGCGGTCAGTTGATATAGTAGGCATCTTTACTACTCATCTTACTCATAATTTCCAAAGTAAATTAACAAATTATCAGTTTAAAACAGTAATGCATTAATATTATACTGACTAAAAAATAAAGTATATGTAATTAATTGCTTACAAAACCTATATTATTTCACAGGATAAGATTATGATTCTATTCAACAGAGCACTTGTTTTTTTCATCATGCTATTTTCCCCTATAATGTCATGCTTTGCTGATACCCAAATTAAGTTATCTGCCGAAGAAAGCCAAGCTATGTCTCATCTCTTAAATAGCCTTGAACCTAATAAACCCACATTGATCGATTTAACTCAACCGCAAAATGAGAAAGGGTATATCGTATTATTAAAATCCCATCATATTACAGAACAGACACATCCTGATATTTTTGAAGATATCGAAACTATGAAAGCACACCAAAATGCATTACTTAAAAATGGACAACGACTTGAAATACAAGATTCGTTTACAAAACCAAAAAATTATATTAGTCATCCTAGAATAGTCTTTTCCGAAAATTCCAAATCAATTTCAGCTACTGTTTTTGCTTCCCTATATTTTCCTGGTTCTAATATTTTAAACAGCAATACAATTGAAACTAACGCTGGAAAGGCAACGTTACAGGGTGGCCTCTCAATTGTTAGCTCTGACAACCGGGATGTTAAAACACTACATGTGTCCGTACAAGAAAATACAAAGAATAATGGGGTACGGAACTTTGTACTATCCACCCCCGAATATAATCTTGCTACCTCCGGACAACATGGTAATACGTATCAAGCCATTTCCTTTTTCCAAGGGGAAATAAATGGGATACCACTCAATAACGCACCAATAGTAGAGAAATCACTGCCGCTGCAAGACCTTGAAAATTCTTTTAGCAACTTTTTTCCTCAAAGTATGGAAAACAAAGCGCCAACTTATGTAAATAATTCACCAGAGAAAGAGAAACCGATAATCGTTTGCTTAAATAGAGCAAACCCTGAACCAGGAGCTCCTAGTGAATGTGATTACGGTCCTACGTCGCCAGGTAAACCAAATGATCAGTCAACAATCAAACTGGAAATAATAGGTAATGTTACATTCAAGAACCCTATCGCCATTGATAAAAATAGGAAACCTAAAGCAGCTCAAGGGATTTCACCAGCGATAGATCTGACACTTGTCGGTCTCGATACTGGCGGCGCATGTAAATTAGCAAGAGATATAAATGAAGATACATTTTGGAAACATAAAAAAATCAATAATGATCATGCCAAAGGTAATAATACAAATTTATCATGGGAATTTTCTAAAAACACAGGTTACGCTGATTTTGGACCAATATGCTGGAAAAACAACGAAAGATATATACTAGACCTACAGGCTACTATCGTAACAATGCAAGGTGATAACGCATTTCCTGTCCTGTTTTCTTATACCAATAACCCTGGTAGTAAGAAGAGCGAGTCACAACTCATTTATCCACCCATTCAAATCCAATATGGTTGTATTGCTGAAGGAACATTAATAGATATGGCTGATGGTTCAAAGTTAGCAGTTGAAAATATACGCCCAGGCGATAAAGTTTTAACAAAACAAGGAGACATCTTACAAGTAAAAGAGCGTATTGTAGGTCACGATACTGAATTTGTTGATTTAACTTACAATAATGGTGAGCAGATTTCACTGACTCCAACACATCCTGTCTCAACATCACAGGGAATAGTAAAAGCCGAAGACCTTAAGGTCGGCGATACAATACATACACTTGATGGCCAAATTACCCTTACCTCAGTTAAACAGAGAAAGTCAGAACCATTAAACGTGTATAATTTTGTCTTAGAAAAGACAGATAGCCAAAGTGAATTATTACCTGAAGATGCTGTGCTTTCTGCCGGTGGCATTCTGGTTGGTGATAATAATCTGCAAAGAAAAGTGTCGATATCAAATTAATCCCTCAGATTAATAACAAAGTGCTGGCTTTTTTAGTCAGCACTCATTTCTAAATAGCACATTTATATTATTTTTGTCGCTGGGAATAAAATTCGGTTATCAAAAAAAGCCATTATGGAATATTAAAACCCAATGGAGAAAATCAATCGGCAAAGATGGAACTTGAAATTTTCGATGCTAAAGAACCTATTTCTAACGGGCTTTTTTAACGATCTGAGGCCACTTTACAGCGGCCTCATAGATAAGAATTTATTATTAGTGATCACTTGCCAGCAAGTAAATCTTTCACCGCATCACCGATGTCTGCCAGACTGCGAACCGTCTTCACGCCAGCCGCTTCCAGAGCAGCAAATTTTTCATCTGCGGTTCCTTTACCACCCGCAATAATGGCACCAGCATGGCCCATACGCTTACCTTTTGGTGCAGTCACACCCGCGATGTAGGCAACAACCGGCTTAGTAACGTGCTGTTTAATATAAGCTGCCGCTTCTTCTTCCGCAGTACCACCAATTTCACCAATCATTACAATGGCTTCTGTTTGCGGATCTTGTTGGAACAATTTCAGGATATCAATGAAGTTAGAACCGGGGATAGGGTCACCACCGATACCAACACAAGTAGATTGTCCTAAACCGGCATCAGTGGTCTGCTTTACCGCTTCATAAGTCAATGTTCCTGAGCGGGAAACGATACCAACTTTACCTGCTCGATGAATGTGTCCCGGCATAATACCGATCTTACATTCATCTGGTGTAATGACTCCCGGACAGTTAGGGCCGATCATACGCACACCCGCTTCATCCAGTTTCACTTTAACCGCCAGCATATCCAGCGTTGGGATACCTTCGGTAATGGTGATGATCAGTTTAATACCTGCGTCAATCGCTTCCAGAATAGAGTCTTTACAGAATGGAGCGGGGACATAGATAACAGAAGCCGTTGCCCCTGTTGCTTCCACCGCTTCACGAACGGTATTGAAAACAGGTAATCCCAGATGTTCAGTACCACCCTTACCCGGCGTTACCCCGCCAACCATTTGGGTGCCGTAAGCAATCGCTTGTTCTGAGTGGAAAGTACCTTGGCTGCCAGTGAAACCCTGACAGATAACTTTGGTGTTTTTATCAATTAAAATAGACATTATTTATTTTGCCCCCACTGCTGCTACTGCTTGCTTAGCTGCATCTGTCAAGCTGGTTGCGGCAATGATATTTAAACCACTGTCAGCCAGTTTTTTCGCGCCCAGATCAGCATTGTTTCCTTCCAAACGAACAACAACCGGTACGTGAACTCCAACTTCTTCCACCGCGCCAATAATACCGTCAGCAATCAGGTCACAACGAACAATACCACCAAAGATATTAACCAATACCGCTTTTACATTTTCATCTGACAGGATGATCTTAAACGCTTCTGTAACACGCTCTTTGGTTGCGCCACCACCGACATCAAGGAAGTTAGCTGGCGCCCCGCCATGCAATTTAACGATATCCATCGTTCCCATTGCCAGGCCCGCACCATTTACCATGCAACCAATATTGCCATCCAGCGCGACATAGTTCAGTTCCCACTGTGCCGCCTGAGCTTCACGGGGATCTTCCTGAGATGGGTCATGCATTTCACGCAATTCAGCCTGACGGAACAGTGCGTTGCCGTCAGCGCCCAGTTTGCCATCCAGACAAATCAAATCACCTTGAGTGGTAATAACCAGTGGGTTAATTTCAACTAGAGCCAGATCGCGCTCCAGGAACAGATTTGCCAACCCTAAGAAAATTTTAGTGAACTGGCTGACTTGTTTACCGGTTAAACCTAATTTAAATGCCAGTTCACGCCCCTGATAAGGCATAGGACCAATCAGTGGGTCAATAATCGCTTTATGAATCAGTTCCGGGGTCTCTTCCGCAACTTTTTCAATTTCAACACCACCTTCAGTAGAAGCCATGAACACTACACGACGTGTACCACGATCAACCACAGCACCGAGATACAGCTCCTTCGCAATATCAGTCGCCCCTTCCACTAAAATCTGACGAACAGGCTGACCTTGCGCATCTGTCTGGTAAGTAACCAAACGTTTGCCTAGCCACTGTTCTGCGAAAGCGCGAATTTCTTCTTTACTGTTAACCACTTTCACGCCGCCCGCTTTACCGCGGCCGCCAGCGTGAACCTGACACTTCACCACCCAAGGGCCAGAGCCGATTTTAGATGCTGCTTCTTCTGCTTCACGCGGTGTCGTGCAGGCGTAACCAGCCGGAGCGGGTAAACCATACCGTGCAAAAAGCTGTTTTGCCTGATACTCGTGTAAATTCATGATGTTCTATCCATAATTAAGTCTGAGGAGAGCAAAAATAAGTAGGTTGCTCTCTGATTTTTTTGTTGCCCTGGATATAGCCAGTCCAAAGAAAAGACTGGCTGTACATATACATTTGTTTACTTCAGACTGGGCAGATATTAGCGCGTATCCGCCCTGATTATGTTGCTATACGTCCAGCAGCAAACGTGCAGGATCTTCCAGCATTTCTTTGATGGTCACCAGGAAGCCTACTGACTCACGCCCGTCAATCAGACGGTGGTCATAAGACAGTGCCAGGTACATCATTGGAAGGATCTCCACCTGACCATTAACCGCCATTGGGCGATCTTTGATGGCATGCATGCCAAGAATCGCACTCTGTGGCGGGTTAATGATTGGCGTAGACATTAAGGAGCCGAATACACCGCCATTAGTAATGGTAAAGTTACCACCCGTCAGCTCTTCAACGGTCAATTTACCGTCGCGGCCTTTGATAGCCAGCTCTTTAATGCGTTTTTCGAGATCAGCCATGCTCAGTGCATCAGCATCACGCAGTACTGGCGTTACCAGACCACGCGGTGTCGACACCGCAATACTGATATCGAAATAGTTGTGGTAAACCACATCAGTGCCATCAATAGAAGCATTCACTTCTGGATAGCGTTTCAGTGCTTCAACCACGGCTTTCACATAGAAAGACATAAAGCCCAAACGCACGCCGTGGCGTTTTTCAAACGCCTCGCCGTACTGTTTACGCATGTCTTGAATGGGCTTCATGTTAACTTCGTTAAATGTTGTCAACATCGCGGTGTTGTTTTTCGCTTCCAGCAGACGTTCAGCCACGCGCTTACGCAGGCGAGTCATTGGAACACGTTTTTCACTACGGTGCGGCAACAGAGAATCCTGGGCAGAAACAGGGGCTTCTGCGGACTTGCCAGCCACTTTTTCGTTATCAGCCATGTATTTTTCCACGTCTTCACGGACAATACGTCCACCAACACCACTGCCTTTAATCGCTTTAGCGTCAAGATCATGCTCGGCAATCAAACGGCGAACCGCCGGGCTGAGTGCATCATTGCTCTCTTCTTCTAAACCCGCCGTCTGGCGTTTCGCCAAAGTCGCTTCTGTTTTCTCTTTTATTTCCGCCGGCTGGCCGGTGCTATCGCCCAGACGGATACGACCAAGAAGCTGACGGGACAGAACAGTGGCGTCTTTCGCTTCCAAAATAGCTTCTAAAATACCCGCCTCACTGGCAGGCACTTCTAGCACAACTTTATCTGTTTCGATTTCAACCAGCACTTCATCACGTTCAACACGGTCACCCGCTTCTTTGTGCCAGACCGCCACAGTGGCATCAGCAACAGACTCAGGCAGATCCGGAACCAGAATATCTACGCTACTCATTTTATATCCTTTATTTATTCAACGTTCAGTGCGTCATTAACCAGCTCTTGTTGTTGTTGCTGGTGAACTGACATATATCCAACTGCCGGGGAAGCAGACGCGGGACGACCCGCATAACGTAAAGAAGCCCCGAACGGGATCACTTCACGGAAGTTGTGCTGACTACAATACCAGGCCCCCTGATTTAATGGCTCTTCCTGGCACCAGACAAAATCATGTACATGAGCATACTGTTCCAGTGTTGACTGAACATCCTGATGAGGGAATGGATATAGTTGCTCAATACGCACGATAGCGACATCAGTTTGTTCATTTTTACGACGTTGTTCCAACAGGTCGTAGTAGACTTTACCTGAACAGAGTACAACGCGTTTAACGCCTTTCGGATCAAGGGCGTCAGTTTCACCAATCACTGTCTGGAATTTACCGTTAGCCAGTTCATCCAAACCAGAAACAGCTAATGGATGGCGCAACAGTGATTTTGGCGACATCACGATCAACGGACGGCGCATACCGCGCAAAGCCTGACGGCGAAGCATATGGTAGACCTGAGCTGGCGTTGATGGTACGCAAACCTGCATATTCTGTTCTGCGCACAGTTGCAGATAACGCTCCAAACGGGCGGAAGAGTGTTCAGGCCCCTGCCCTTCATAACCATGAGGCAGCAGCATAACCAAGCCGCACATACGGCCCCATTTCTGCTCGCCAGAGCTGATAAATTGGTCAATAACAACCTGTGCGCCGTTGGCAAAATCACCAAACTGAGCTTCCCAGATTGTCAGAGCACGAGGTTCTGTTGTCGCATAGCCATACTCAAATGCTAACACCGCTTCTTCGGACAGGACAGAATCCCAAACATTGAATGCTCCCTGACCATTATGAACGTTCGCCAAAGGAACATAAACGGAGCCGTTAGCCTGATTATGGATAACAGCATGACGATGGAAGAAGGTGCCACGACCGGCATCTTCACCAGACAAACGCACCGGAACCCCTTCATCCACTAAAGTTGCATAGGCCAATGTTTCTGCGGCACCCCAATCGAACAATTTATCGCCGTTTGCCATCTCTGCACGGTCATTATAAATTTTCGCTACACGCGAGTGCATTGTCACTTGTTCCGGGACAGAACTGATGCGTCTACCGAGATCCTGCAAACGTTTAACATCAACTTTATGTAGGTATTCTTCATCCCATTCGTGATTAAGATAAGGCTCCCAAGTAAATGAGTGCAGCCCCATTGAACGCCACTCATCAACGACACAATCACCACGGTCGAGGGCATCACGATACAGGTTAACTATCTCGGTCACATCATCGACTGATATCAAGTTCTCAGCCACCAGCTTGTCACCATAGATTTTACGTGGCGTTGGGTGTTTCTTAATTTTCTGATACATCATTGGCTGAGTTGCACTTGGCTCATCAGCTTCGTTGTGACCATGACGGCGGTAGCAAACCAAATCGATCATCACATCACATTTGAAGGTATTACGGAAATCCAGTGCTAGACGGGTAACAAATGCCACCGCTTCTGGATCGTCTGCATTAACGTGGAAAATCGGTGCCTGTACCATTTTGATAATATCGGTACAGTATTGTGTTGAACGGGCATCTTTCGGGTTAGACGTTGTGAAACCGATCTGGTTATTGATGATGATACGAATTGTACCACCCACTTCATAACCGCGAGCTTGAGACATGTTCAGAGTTTCCTGCACCACTCCTTGGCCGGTAACAGCAGCATCACCGTGGATAGTGATTGGCAATACCATATTACTGCGACCTTCATCCAGACGGTCACGGCGGGCACGTACTGAACCAATAACGACAGGGCTGACAATCTCAAGGTGAGATGGGTTAAATGCTAATGCCAAATGAACCTTAGCCCCCTCAGTGGCAAAATCAGACGAGAAACCTTGATGATATTTCACGTCACCGGTACCGAGATGCTCTTTATGCTTACCCGAAAACTCATCAAACAAATCAGCCGGTTTTTTACCTAAGATATTAACCAAGACGTTGAGGCGACCACGGTGAGCCATTCCCAGCACAACTTCTCGTGTGTCATGTTTACCCGCATGACGGATAAGATCCTTCAACATTGGGATCAGCGCATCACCACCTTCAAGAGAGAAACGTTTCGCTCCCGGAAACTTAGCTCCCAGATAACGTTCCAAACCCTCCGCCGCCGTCAGTTCCGCCAGAAAACGCCGCTTTTCTTCTACACTAAACTGAGAACTGACAGTAACAGATTCCAGACGCTGCTGAATCCAACGTTTTTCTTCCGTATTGGTGATGTGCATGTATTCAGCGCCAATAGAACCGCAATAAGTGCGTTTCAGCGCTTCATACAAATCAGCCAATTTCATCGTCTCTTTGCCGACTGCAAAAGAACCTACGTTAAATGTTTCTTCAAAATCAGCTTCCGTCAGATTATGGAAAGCAGGATCTAAATCTGGAACACTATCCTGTTTCCATAATCCCAACGGGTCAAGGTTCGCATTTTGATGACCGCGGAAGCGGAATGCGTTGATGAGCTGCAAAACTTTAACTTGTTTTGCATCCATTGCTGGATCGCTGACAGAGGAATGATAACGCGTAGTATCCTTCGCAAGACGGCGGAAGTAATCACGCGTCTGCGAGTGGAGTTGTTCACCGTTGAGTCCCGCATTCGGCAATTGTTGGAAAATCTCTCTCCAACTTGCATCAACGGAGTTTGGATCGGTTATATAGTCTTCATAGATCTGCTCTATGTAAGACTGGTTTGAACCAGCCAGGAAGCTTGAATCCAGCCAGTCCTTCATTGCGCCGTTCTGCATTGTGATCCCTTAAGCTTTAAAAGCTTTAGTTTTCGCCGTGGTTAACTATTACCGTTTAAATACGGTATCGATAAAAGGTTCATTTGGACGTGCTTTATGCATGTTCTCTTTTGGGTTTCGGAACCCTTCAAGGAACCTTTAAAAAACGCCCAACCGTTTTTAAAGGTTCCTCTCCTCAAGCTTTTGTCATCATTAGCAGTTGGCAACTCATACTCTTCAATTCTTTGTGCCCCCCACAAAAAAATTTCGCGGAGGGCGGACCTATTATGCACTATGTTTCAGTAACATAGACTTAATATGGCCAATAGCTTTTGTTGGATTCAACCCCTTAGGGCACACACTGACACAATTCATGATGCTATGGCAACGGAAAACACTAAAAGCATCATTCAGCTTGTCTAATCGTGAAGCCGTTTCAGTATCACGGCTGTCAATCAGGAAGCGATATGCGGCCAGTAAACCCGCAGGCCCGATAAATTTATCAGGGTTCCACCAGAATGACGGACAGGAAGTTGAACAACATGCACACAGGATACATTCGTACAGACCATCGAGTTTTTCCCTTTGTGCCGGTGATTGTAAATGTTCACGCGCCGGTGGATTTTTACCGTCATTCAGCAAATATGGGCGAATCTTCTCATATTGCGCATAGAATTGCCCCATATCTACAACCAGGTCACGGATAACCGGCAAACCTGGCAACGGACGGATAACAATTTTCTTGCTGCCACGCCGCAAAGCCGAAACAGGCGTAATACAGGCTAGGCCATTTTTACCATTCATGTTGAGGCCATCAGAACCACAAACACCTTCACGGCAAGAACGGCGGAAAGAGAGTGTTGGGTCCTGTTCTTTAAGCTGGATTAACGCATCCAGCAACATCATGTCACGCCCTTCTTCTGCTTCCAGCGTGTAATCCTGCATACGAGGAGCGCTGTCAACATCCGGGTTGTAACGATAAATCGAAAATTCAAGTTTCATAATCTATTCCTCCGCAACTGGATTATCAGCAACTCATTAGTAAGTACGCGCTTTCGGCGGGAATGCTTCACGCAGTTTTGGCTGCATGTTGACATTACGACGAGTCATGGTTTCAGTTTGCGGTAGATAGAGGGTATGGCATAGCCAGTTCGCATCATCACGATCCGGATAATCGAAACGGCTGTGAGCACCGCGGCTTTCAGTACGGAAGTTAGCAGCAATCGCCGTAGAAAATGCCGTTTCCATCAGGTTATCAAGCTCCAGACACTCAATTCTCTGAGTATTGAACTCTGAGGAAGTATCATCCAAGCGCGCATTTTTCAGGCGTTCACGGATAACTTTAAGTTCTTCCAGCCCTTTCGCCATTGCATCGCCTTCACGGAATACCGAGAAGTTATTCTGCATACACGCTTGCAAATCTTTACGAATTTTAACCGGGTCTTCACCAGTACGGGTGCTATTCCAACGGTTCAGACGTTGCAGGGACACTTCGATGTCAGATTCGCTAGCTTCGCGGCTAGTGCCTTGCTCCATCAGCGATTCTTTCAGGTGCAAACCGGCAGAACGGCCAAACACCACCAAATCCAACAGAGAGTTCCCCCCCAGACGGTTTGCGCCATGAACAGATACACAGGCAATTTCACCGACAGCAAACAGGCCCGGAATAACGACATCTTCACCTTTTTCATTAACCATCAGTGCCTGACCGGTAACTTTAGTTGGGATGCCTCCCATCATATAGTGGCAAGTCGGAATAACCGGGATCGGTTCTTTTACCGGATCAACGTGGGCGAAAGTACGGGATAATTCAAGAATACCCGGCAGACGAGATTCCAACACCTCTTTACCCAAATGATCCAGTTTCAGCTTAGCATGAGGCCCCCAAGGACCATCACAGCCACGGCCTTCGCGGATTTCGATCATGATGGAACGCGCCACGACATCACGACCAGCCAAATCTTTAGCATTTGGTGCATAACGCTCCATAAAGCGCTCGCCATCTTTATTCAACAAATAACCACCTTCACCGCGGCAGCCTTCCGTCACCAGAACACCCGCCCCGGCGATACCGGTTGGGTGGAATTGCCACATTTCCATATCCTGTACAGGTACACCCGCACGCAGCGCCATACCTACACCATCACCGGTGTTAATGTGAGCGTTAGTTGTTGATTGATAAATACGACCGGCGCCACCCGTTGCCAGAATAGTTGCCTTCGCTTTGAAATAAACCACTTCACCGGTTTCAATACAGATAGCCGTGCAACCAACAATGCTGCCATCCTGATTTTTAACCAGATCCAACGAATACCATTCAGAAAAAATAGTGGTGTGATTTTTTAAGTTTTGCTGATACAGCGTATGCAACAGGGCATGACCGGTACGGTCTGCCGCCGCGGCTGTACGTGCCGCCTGCTCACCACCAAAGTTTTTTGACTGGCCGCCGAATGGACGTTGATAAATGCGACCGTCATCCAAACGCGAAAATGGCAACCCCATGTGCTCCAGCTCCAGAATCGCCTCCGGCCCGGTCTTACACATGTACTCAATCGCATCCTGGTCACCGATATAGTCGGAGCCTTTCACCGTGTCATACATGTGCCATTCCCAGTTATCATCATGGGAGTTACCCAACGCAACGGTGATCCCCCCCTGCGCGGATACAGTATGAGAACGGGTTGGGAATACTTTGGAAATCAAAGCACAGGATAATCCCATTTGTGAAATTTGTAGCGCAGCGCGCATGCCAGCGCCACCTGCACCAATAACGACTGCATCAAACTCTCTTACTGGCAGTTTCATCTATACACCCCACACCACAATTGTTCCATAAATCAAGTAAGCCATCAGCGCAACGATAATCGCCAATTGCAGCATTAAACGCAGTGCCAGCGGCTTTACATAGTCAGTTAGTACTTGCCACATACCAATCCAAGCGTGAGCCAGAATGGAAAACAGGGCCAGCACAGTGAAGACTTTAGTGATGGATGAGGCGAAGAAACCCCGCCAGACTTCATAAGTGATATCCGACGTTGTAACGACAAAGCCCAGCATATAAAGAACATATAAAACAATAATCATTGCGGACGCGCGCAATAATAGCCAATCATGGATACCCGTGCGACCCAATGCAGATGCGTTACTTACCATACCAGTACTCCAGCCAGAATCGACAGAATAATAGCAATCCCGATCGCCACTTTGGCAGAGAGACTACCGACCGCTAAGTTTTCTTCCAAGTAGCCGAAATCCATCAGCATATGACGGATACCACCACAGATATGGTAAGCCAGTGCGGTCAGAATGCCCCACACAATAAACTTGGCGAAAAATCCCGTCATAATATCGGCGGCTTGCTGAAACCCTTCTTGCGAGGAGAGAGACATTCCTAACAACCAGAGGAGAATTCCTACTGCTACGAAAGTAATGACGCCAGAGACACGGTGCAAGATCGAGGCTATTGCAGAGACTGGAAAGTGTATCGTCTGCAAATCAAGGTTGACAGGTCTTTGTTTTTTCACAATTTTGCCCACACAGCTCTTTTATTATTTTCCTTCCTCCGGACCTGGGCGGAAATCAGACAGCGATAAGAGGATACAAAGACACAACATTTAACCAAACGATAAATCCTTCATGTTAAAGAGTGTTGTGATTTAGTTACGCTGGGTGCTCCTACAGCAGGGTAATCCGGAGACCTGGCGGCAGTATATGTGCTTCACATTATTATTACAATTCCAACACAATATGATTAGCTACATTTCCACTGAACAGTGATTAAGATCACGATTCAAACATATTGCACAAAATTAATTATCTTGTTTGACAAACTTTAAACATTTATCTTACATATATGGTTGAAAACACTTTTGAGATTGATTTTTGGTAAGAGGAAAGACCTCAAGAAAAGCTAAAGTTATGTAACTGTGTAGTCCGCACGAATCATAATCATTTTTGTAGTCAATGCATAAAACATAACTCTCAAAAATTCGCTAACAACCTGAAAACCATTGTCGTCCGGGGTGAAATTTCAGCCTTAAATGTGATATTGGCCTGATTTCAGCTTTTCCCCGGTAGTACAGTGTCAGGGGACACAGTATAAGAACCTATTCCACCAGGCATTATGAGTGTAGGCCATCTTGTCAATAAATTGGGAACACAGATTGCACCGCAACCGGAGTATGCGCACAGTCTGTAAGAGGCGATTCACTCATAAATCGCTCACCGGCGCGGGCCACACCAAAGTGCATTCAAAAGTGATCGCTTTTGTCAGAGCACCGTCCAAGCCCGTTCTTGATGACAAAGAATGGCCGATAAAATAGCCTGATAAGATAGACTCTATATGGTGTCTTTCCGCCGTGGTTGTTAAGAGTTATAAAAATGAAAGCGCTAAGGAGACTGTAATGGCAGATAACAAAGCAACTCTAACCCCAGACGGTTCAGTTGCTATTGAATTGGACGTGCTAACACCGACCCTTGGGTCTAAAGTCATCGACGTTCGTACTCTCGGCTCCCAAGGTTTCTATACCTACGACCCTGGTTTTACTTCTACAGCATCTTGCGAATCCAAGATCACCTACATTGATGGTAACGAAGGTGTATTGCTGCACCGTGGTTTCCCTATCGATCAGCTAGCGACAAAATCTACTTATTTGGAAGTCTGCTATATCCTGCTGTATGGTGAGACACCAACACAAGAACAGTTTGATAAATTCAAAAAAACTATTACCCGTCACACTATGATCCATGAACAGATCCATCGCCTGTTCAACGGCTTCCGCCGTGATTCGCACCCGATGGCGGTGCTGTGTGGTGTTACCGGCGCTCTGGCTGCTTTCTATCATGATGCTCTGGATGTGAACAATCCACGTCACCGAGACATTACCGCCTACCGTCTGCTGTCAAAAATGCCGACAGTGGCCGCCATGTGCTACAAATATTCTATTGGTCAGCCATTTGTTTATCCACGCAATGACCTCTCCTACGCAGGCAATTTCCTGCACATGATGTTCGCTACACCATGTGAAGAATATAAAGTGAACCCAGTGCTGGAACGCGCTATGGATCGCATTTTAATCCTGCATGCGGACCATGAACAAAACGCGTCTACCTCAACAGTACGTACCGCAGGCTCTTCCGGCGCCAACCCATTCGCCTGTATTGCCGCAGGTATCGCTTCTCTCTGGGGACCGGCTCATGGCGGTGCAAACGAAGCTTGTCTGCGTATGCTGGAAGAAATCCAGTCAGTTGAACATATTCCTGAATTTATTAACCGGGCCAAAGATAAGAATGATGCTTTCCGTCTGATGGGATTTGGTCATCGTGTTTACAAAAACTATGATCCTCGCGCAACCGTCATGCGTGAAACCTGCCATGAAGTGCTAGATGAACTCGGCCTGAATGACAGCCTGCTGGAAGTTGCTATGGAGCTTGAACGTATTGCTCTACACGACCCCTATTTTATTGAGAAGAAACTGTATCCCAACGTGGATTTCTACTCAGGCATTATCCTGAAAGCAATGGGGATTCCATCCACCATGTTCACTGTTATTTTCGCCATTGCCCGTACTATCGGCTGGATCGCTCACTGGAATGAAATGCATGATGATGGCGTGAAAATTGCTCGCCCACGTCAACTCTATACCGGCTACACAAAACGTGATTTCAAAAGCCAGCTTGAAAAATAATAATAAAATCCGATTACGATAAGGGCCAAGCTGTGACTGCTCCACGCCGCAAACGGCGAGGCTTCCCACTTCTCAGGCCGCCACCGTCGATATAACGGATTTACGCGGGCCTCCGTGGGCAGAAACGACGAGTCCCGCCGCCTGTAATTCTGTTGTGCCCTTGCACTGGATGTTGAGCGCCGCATTGATATCGCGGTCATGTTCGACACCACAGCAAGGGCATAGCCAGATCCGCTTATGCAGCGGCATTTCCGGCACTTTGTGGCCGCAGCAATGGCAGGTTTTCGAGCTGGCGAACCACTGATCCAGTTTGACCAGATGAACGCCCGCCGCCGCGGCTTTGTATTCCAGTTTCTTGATGAAGCCATGCCAGCCAGCATCCCCGATAGCCCGAGCAAGGTGGTGATTCTTCATCATATTGGCCGATTTCAGCGTCTCGACAATGACCGCTTGGTTTTCGTCAACCATTGTCCGGGAGAGTTTGTGTTGAAAATCGGCACGGGCATTGGCTACCCGTTCGTGTACCGCGGCGACCTGTAAACGTGCCTTTCGACGGTTGGCGCTGCCTTTCTGTTTTCGGGACAGGGCTTTCTGCTTGCGACGCAGGTTACGGGCGGCGTTGATAAGGTGACGAGGGTTATTCACCTTCTCCCCGTCCGACTGGATAAGATAGTGGGATAAACCCATATCACACCCTGTCACGCAGGTGATAACGCCCGGCTTTTCCGGTACATCCCAACCATCGTCACACAGGATAGCGGCGAAATATTTTCCCGTAGCTGTTCGGGAGAGCGTAATGCTCTTCACTTGCCCTTCAATTTCTCGGTGTATGCGCGCCTTTATCGGTGACAATTTCGGGATCTTCACGGCGCCATCCAGCACTTTCACCCCAATACAGTGATAGCTGGATTGCCGGCCGTGTTTGCGTTTGAACGTGGGAAATTTGGCTTGCAACTTCGGATTGAAAAAATTATCAAACGCGGTATTCAGATTGATCACCGCCTGCTGTAACGCGATGGCGTCATATGCCTTGAGCCAGTCGTACTTGCGTGATTTCTTCGCGACCGCCAGTAGCGGTTTAAGATCTTTGCGCGGATTTAAACTCACACCGTGACGTCTATAAGCATGCTTTTTGATGTGCAGCGCCTTATTGTACGCAAAACGGACCGCACCGAACTGGCCGTTAAGATACGCGGCCTGTTCGGGTGTGGGGTAGAGGCGGACTTTGGTCGCTCTTAACATATTCAGCGCTCATTGAGAAAGTGCCTTCATTTTAGCCTGTGACAGGAATATATCAACGGGTTGTACATTTGATATTCACGACAAAATCCCGTCGAAAGCGCTTTGATGGACGGATGATACACCCGTTACGTGAGGCATTCAGTTCAGCGGTGGCAAAGCTGGGATGTGAAAGGGTTTATCGGTCTGCACACACCGTGCCAAATCTAATCATGTTGACGTTGTAATCAATTTTCAAGATACAAGGGTTTACCGCAGTTTTTGCTAGCTTAATAGCTAGGGCTTTATTTAATTGGAAAGATCGTTCGGTGAAATTTGATGCCATACCAGTACGGCTTAAGGCACTGTAAAAATTGATCTCATCACCTTCCTTGTGTATGCTCGTTATCCAAGAGTAGGTACAAGCGACTTGCTCTCTAAATTATCAAACGTAGCCTCTACTTGCGTGTGTAGCGAGATCACCCGGATCAAAATTCACAGTTCTATGAATCGGATAGAATAACGTTATTGATAAAAAAAACGTTAATTATGAAAAGCTTGTCAAAAGCTTTGAAGCCCACCAACGGTGGGCTTCGCTTATTTCAATGTCAGCATTAGAAGAACGTGATCACGCCGGGTTTGGAATATCAATAAAAGTGACATCCAGACCATAATTATCCGCCAACCACTCCCCTAAAGCCTTAATACCATAACGTTCAGTGGCATGGTGGCCCGCAGCATAAAAATGCAGCCCCATTTCACGGGCGATATGAATCGTCTGCTCTGACACTTCACCGGTAATGAAAGCATCAACACCAAATTCAGCCGCCTGTTGAATAAAACCCTGCCCACCGCCAGTGCACCAGGCAAGCGTGCGAATCTCCGCAGGTGCGTTATCGCTCACATGCAACACTTTGCGACCAAGCGCCTGTTCAATACGTGAAGCTAACTCCACCGGTGATATCGGCTGATCAAATTCCCCATGCGGTACGAATGGTTCAATCAACCCAACAACTTTCGCATTCATCAGACGGGCCAATTGCGCGTTATTTCCCAGTGATGGATGAGCATCAAGCGGCAGATGATAGCCGTATAAATTGATATCATTACCGAGTAGAGTTTTCAGACGATTACGTTTCATACCACGAATCACCGTTGGCTCATTTTTCCAAAAATAGCCATGATGAACGATAATAGCATCAGCCTGATGACGAACCGCTTCATCTAATAAAGCCTGACAAGCGGTCACACCGGTAACGACTCGCTGAATATGAGTACGCCCTTCAACTTGTAAACCATTGGGGGCGTAATCCTGAAACTCACCAACATTCAGTTCTTGGTTAATCACATTTTCCAGCTCAATATTACGCATCATATTCGTCCTGTGTATTAGTTGTATGACAGTAATATACCTTTACCTGCCGCTAATTGTCAGTTGTTAGCCGTTTCTGACAGTCATAACCTGCTCTGATTGCTTTAACCAGACAGGTTTATCGCTGGTTTTTATCCATATACGATACAAGTAACTGTAAAAACGGACGCGATCACGACGAAACAACATCACCGGCAACGCCAGGATACCAAAAGTGACAGCGCCAATACGACGTAAAAGAACCTGATACCAAGGATATTCACGATATGAAGACATATTAGTCCTCCTTAAAATGATCCCACTTTTCCGCAGAATCTTAAAAATAATCAATATGTAAGTTGTTTAAAATTTTATCGCAAAAAATGAAAATTTACCACTTATCAGACCGCTTTTAAGCCGTTATTATCGCTACATTTTCTATTTTATGTAATTTTATTACATAAAATATGATAAAAATGTAATATTACAAACATTTTATTAACAGTCAGTGAAAATGAGATTAACGATACAGGCATTTGAAAATATCCGTTTGACGCTAGCGATAAAAGCAAGGATTGCCAATATGAAGACTTTCATTGATAATCATTTTAATAAGCACAGAAAAACGATATTATTCTTTGCGCCATACTATTTTCCAGAATGATTGTGGATTAACTATGACAGATAATAGGAGGAAAGATGAAGGTATTAACTGTTATATTATTAATATTAATAATAAATGTTTCAGGTTGTGTCTCCAAAAAACACGCTTTTTCTATTGACTATAAAGCAAATGGTGAAACTTTTCATTTAACTCCATTATGTATAGAGGAAATTACCCCGAAAAAAGGGGATAATTACTATTCCATTTTCATTAAAGTAAAAAACAACTCTCATTGCAGTAAACCATTTAATCTTTTTATAAAGCAAAACGTAGGAAAAAAACTATCTGTTTTCTTCAACAATAAACCAATATTAGAAAATACCAATATCATTACACCAATGCATGTTGAAAATGGTTTCTATCAAGCAATAAATTCAAATATAAAATTTGAAGAAATAGAAAAGCATTTAATTAATTGAAAAATAATGGCTTTTTTGTGTCAAAAAGCCATTATTTAAATATTTTTCAAACAATTCACATATGGAGTATTTCTTGTCAACCCTAACAATCACATTAATACTAAACGGTGGATTCGCATAATAATTAAAATGATTTACCCTATCCTATAAAATAGCAATCAATTTAATTTACAATACGAGCCGTTATAATTAGTAAAATATGCATATTATACACAAAATTTTAATAATCCAATTACTTTATCAACATCATCAATAATATATGAATAATCAGAACATTTATATGCAGGATTATCCATTAATTTAAAATCACCTAATGTTCCTAACCATTCATTTTCTCATAAGTGTATCTTCTGCTGAAAAAGAGAATTATTTTTATAGTTCTAAACAAGATAGGTTTCTATTTAAGTCTTCTGTTATTAGTCGTTTTTACACTTTTTTTACACATCCATTCACTCTTTTATCAGCATCTTTGCATTCCCTTCCCTAATCTTTATCCATCCAAGTTTTCGGGAGATAAGCAGTGAGCATATTCTTCATTTCCGGCACGTTATTAGTAGCCCTGTTATTGGCTTATCTGATTTATGCGCTACTTCATGCGGAGGATTTTTAAATGGCCGCATCCGCTTTTTTATTGATCACCAGTTTCTTATTGATTTTGATGGTACTGGCAAAGCCACTCGGAAACGTTATCGCCAACCTGATCGACGGTAATATTCCGCGCGGGCTGACTAAAACAGAGTCAAACCTTTGGCGTTGTTGTGGCTTACAAAAACCTGGCGGCACCGTCAAAGAGATGAACTGGCGGCAATACGCATTAGCTATCATTATCTTTAATCTGACCGGACTACTGCTGCTATTCACGCTTTTAGTCACACAACACGCCCTCCCCCTTAATCCTGAACATTTCCCCGGACTCAAATGGGATCTGGCGCTGAATACAGCCGTCAGCTTTATCACCAATACCGATTGGCAGTCATACAGTGGAGAAAACACCCTCAGTTACTTTAGCCAGATGACAGGTCTAACGGTGCAGAACTTTCTTTCTGCGGCGACCGGTATTGCCGTGGCATTTGCGCTGATACGCGCATTTTCCCGTCATGGCGTCAAAACCGTAGGCAACGCCTGGGTTGATATCACGCGTATCACACTTTATCTGCTATTACCGCTGTCTATAGTTATCACGCTCGTTTTTGTCAGTCAGGGAGTGATTCAGAATTTCGAACCGTATCAATTAGCTCATACCATTGAAGGCCAACAGCAATTAATTCCGATGGGTCCTGTCGCCTCGCAAGAAGCCATCAAATTACTGGGAACCAATGGTGGTGGATTCTTTGATGCTAATTCATCACACCCCTTTGAAAATCCAACCGCTATCAGCAATTTCGTTCAGATACTCTCTATCTTCTTGATCCCTTGCGCACTCTGCTTTGCTTTTGGGCAAGTGGTTGGCGATAACCGTCAAGGGCACGCTCTATTGTGGGCAATGAGTATCATCTTTGTCATTGCCACCGTAGGAGTCATGTATGCCGAACTGAAAGGGAATCCCCATTTCAGCCTGTTAGGCGCCAACAGTAATATCAATATGGAAGGTAAAGAGAATCGCTTTGGCATCCTCGCAACCTCAATCTATGCCGTAGTCACAACCGCCGCTTCCTGTGGGGCAGTCAATGCTATGCATGACTCTTTCACTGCGCTTGGCGGCATGATCCCAATGTGGTTGATACAAATTGGCGAAGTTGTGTTTGGCGGTGTCGGTTCTGGTTTATACGGTATGTTACTGTTCGTTCTGCTGACCGTTTTTATCGCCGGTTTAATGATAGGCCGCGCCCCTGAATATCTCGGTAAAAAAATCGAAGTATTCGAGATAAAAATGGTGGCGCTGGCGATTCTGGTTACCCCGACACTGGCTCTTTTAGGTACAGCGCTTGCCATCTCCACCACCAGTGGACGTGCCGGTATTTTGAACCCTGGCGCTCATGGTTTCAGTGAAGTGCTCTATGCCCTCTCCTCCGCTGCCAACAATAATGGCAGTGCTTTCGCGGGCCTCAATGCCAACAGTATGTTCTACAATCTGTTGCTAACCATCATCCTGTTTTTAGGTCGCTTTGGCATGATCCTGCCGGTACTTGCTATTGCCGGTTCTTTGGTCGTAAAAAAACGCCAGCCTGCCAGCAACGGTACACTTCCCACCTACAGCACACTGTTTATCAGTCTATTGATTTTGACCATCATGCTAATCGGTGCCTTGACTTTTATTCCGGCTCTGATCCTTGGCCCGGTAATTGAACATTTACAAATCTGGCTAATGGCCCGATAAGAGCCAAAGAGAGGAATACCATGACCAACAAGCAACAGACATTATTCGAGCCTGCTTTGATTCGTAATGCCCTGATTGATTCAGTCAAAAAATGTCATCCGGCCGCACAGTGGCGTAACCCAGTGATGTTTGTCGTCTATCTAGGCAGTGGGTTAACCACCATTTTATGGATTGCCATGTTAGTGGGTCAATTCAAGGGAAATGCATTGTTCACCGGTAGCATCGCCTTATGGTTGTGGTTTACTGTGCTATTCGCTAACTTTGCCGAAGCACTGGCAGAAGGGAGAAGCAAAGCTCAAGCCGCCAGTCTCAAAGGAGTAAGAAAAACCAGTTGGGCAACCAAACTCACTTCATCCAATCGTCATGCAGCCAGAGAGAAAGTCCCTTCTGACAGCCTTCGTAAAGGGGATATAGTCATTATTGAAGCCGGTGAAACCATCCCTTGCGATGGTGAAGTTATCGAAGGCGGCGCTTCTGTTGACGAAAGTGCAATCACCGGAGAATCTGCCCCAGTTATCCGCGAATCTGGCGGTGATTTTTCCTCTGTGACCGGCGGCACCCATGTGCTATCTGACTGGCTGGTGGTTGAATGTTCGGTTAATCCCGGTGAAACTTTTCTTGACCGCATGATTTCAATGGTGGAAGGGGCTAAACGTCGTAAAACCCCAAACGAGATCGCACTGACTATCCTGTTGACGGCTCTGACAATCATCTTTCTATTGGTGTGTGTCACCCTGCTGCCCTTTTCAATATTCAGCGTGGAAGCTAACCAATCTGGTCAACCTATCACTGTCACGGTATTGATAGCGTTATTAGTCTGTCTTATTCCTACCACTATTGGCGGTTTACTTTCTGCAATTGGCGTCGCGGGTATGAGCCGCATGCTAGGCGCGAATGTTATCGCCACCAGCGGACGAGCCGTTGAAGCAGCAGGTGATGTGGATGTGTTGCTACTGGATAAAACCGGTACCATCACCTTGGGAAATCGCCAAGCCTCTCAGTTTCTGCCCGTGCCCGGCATAACAGAACAGCAGTTGGCGGATGCCGCCCAACTCTCTTCTTTAGCCGATGAAACACCAGAAGGCCGCAGCATTGTCATTCTGGCAAAACAGCGATTCAATCTGCGTGAACGTGATCTGCGCTCCCTGAACGCAACTTTTGTGCCGTTCTCCGCCATGACTCGAATGAGTGGCGTTAATGTGGAAAACCGCATGATCCGCAAAGGCGCTGTCGATGCGATCCGCCGCCATATCGAAGTCAATCACGGAAAATTCCCAGAAGCCGTGGAAATTTTGGTACAGACAGTGGCACGTAAAGGAGGCACCCCGCTGGTTGTCGCAGAAAATCAACAAGTACTGGGAGTTGTCGCGCTAAAAGATATCGTAAAAGGCGGTATTAAAGAGCGATTCAATGAAATGCGCCGTATGGGAATCAAGACCGTTATGATTACCGGCGATAACCGTCTGACCGCGGCGGCGATTGCCGCAGAAGCCGGAGTCGATGACTTTCTGGCGGAAGCCACCCCAGAAGCCAAACTAGCCCTGATCCGCCAATATCAATCCGAAGGCCGTCTGGTCGCCATGACCGGTGATGGCACTAATGATGCCCCGGCACTTGCTCAGGCCGATGTTGCCGTTGCTATGAATTCAGGCACTCAGGCAGCTAAAGAAGCCGGCAATATGGTGGATCTGGATTCCAACCCAACCAAACTGATTGAAGTTGTCCATATTGGTAAACAGATGTTGATGACACGTGGCTCTCTGACCACATTCAGTATCGCCAATGATATCGCAAAATATTTCGCCATTATCCCGGCGGCGTTTGCCGTCACTTATCCACAATTAAATATCTTGAATATCATGCACCTGCATTCGCCCACTTCGGCGGTTTTATCGACAGTTATCTTTAACGCACTGATTATTGTTTTCCTGATCCCATTGGCTCTCAAAGGCGTGAGCTACCGACCAATGAATGCCTTGTCGCTTTTACGTCGCAACTTGTGGATTTATGGTCTGGGTGGTCTGATAGCGCCTTTCATCGGCATCAAACTAATAGATATGTTGCTCACTTTGCTGATACTTAAATAAAGGTGATGAAAATGATTTGGTTACGTTCTTCTGTTGTGTTGTTGATATTTCTGACACTGATTACCGGCGTAGCTTATCCATTGCTGGCAACAGGTTTGTCAGAACTGATGTTCCCTTATCAAGCACAAGGCTCTATGGTAAAACAAGAGGGTCAAACCGTTGGCTCTGAACTGATTGGTCAACCCTTCACTAAAGCGACCTATTTTCAGGGACGTCCTTCTGCTACCGTAGATTATCCCTATAACGCTCTGGCCTCTGGCGGCAGCAATTTAGCGCCCTCCAACCCGATATTAGATGATGAAATCAAACGCAGAGTTAAGCAACTGCGTCAATTTAACCGCCAACCAGACATTCCTGTACCGGTTGATCTGGTCACCGCATCCAGTAGCGGGCTTGATCCTCACATTTCACCCGCCGCCGCTGACTTCCAAGCACAGAGAGTCGCTGATGCCCGCCATTTACCGGTTAAAGTAGTAAAACAATTAATCAGGGATAATATTGAGCCACCTCCATCGGAATTCCTCGGTGAGCCAGTGATTAATGTGTTAAAACTTAATCTTGCCCTTGATAATTTGCACAAGAAAAAACAGTAAGGTTGAACATGGATCAACACGAACCACAGCGCCCTAACCCGGATGAATTACTGACACTGGTTAACGAGAAACAGCGCGGTAAATTAAAAATATTTTTCGGGGCCTGCGCTGGCGTGGGAAAAACCTACGCCATGTTGCAGGAAGCGCAAAGATTGCGTTCTCAGGGGCTGGATGTGGTTATCGGCGTAGTCGAAACCCATGAGCGGCAAGGAACTGCCGCTTTACTTAATGGTCTGCCACAACTGCCACTTAAACAGATCCACTACCGACGGCGCAGAACCACCGCCTTTGATCTTGATGCCGCCATTGCCCGTCACCCGGCCATCATTTTGATGGATGAGTTGGCATTCAGTAATCCCCACACCAGCCGCCATCCCAAACGCTGGCAGGACGTTGAAGAGTTGCTTGAGGCTGGCATAGATGTCCTGACGACCATCAATGTTCAGCATCTGGAAAGCCTCAATGATGTTGTGGGTGATATTACCGGTATCCGGGTCAGGGAAACTATCCCGGATCACATCTTTGATCAGGCGAATGAAATTGTCTTAGTTGATCTGCCTCCAGATGATCTGCGCCAGCGGCTCCATGAAGGTAAGGTATATATTCCTAGCCAAGCAGAACGTGCCATCGAAAATTTTTTTCGCAAAGGTAATTTGATTGCATTGCGGGAGCTCGCTTTACGCCGGACGGCTGATCGCGTTGATGATCAAATGCGTGCTTTCCGCGACACACAAGGGCCTGAACCGGTCTGGCATACCCGTGATAATCTTCTACTATGCATTGGTAATAGCTCAGGTAATGAGAAACTCATCCGCACCGCCGCTCGCCTTGCGGCCCGATTAGGCTGTATCTGGCACGCCATCTATGTTGAAACCCCAAAGCTGTACCAATTACCCGAAGGTAAACGGCGTACTATTTTAAAAGCACTCAGATTAGCGCATGAATTGGGTGCTGAAACCGCGACACTTTCCGATTCAAACAAAGAAAAAGCGGTATTACGTTATGCCAGAGAACATAACCTCGGCAAAATTCTGATAGGCCGTCGCTGTACCTCCAAACAGAAGCTATTTGGCTGGCAATGGCGTCCAGGTTTTGCTGACCGACTGGGAAAACTAGGGCCAGATTTGGATCTGGTCATTGTCGCATTAGAAGAACGCAGCCAATGGGATAAAGAGCATGACAACCGCCCTGTGAGTGAAAAATGGCGAGTACAGATTCAGGGCTGCTTAATCGCTATTGCGCTCTGTACACTTATCACCCTGTTCTCCCGAACATTCTTGCTGACCCTTGATAAAGCCAATCTTGTCACACTTTATCTGCTTGGCGTCGTCATTATTGCGCTATTTTACGGACACCGACCCTCAATCTTCGCCGCTTTTATTAATGTTATTAGTTTCGATATCTTCTTTGTACAGCCTCATTGGTCTCTTGCTGTTACCGATATGCAATACCTGCTGACTTTTAGTGTCATGCTGATAGTGGGCGTCGTCGTTGGAAACCTCACAGCGGGAATGAGATATCAGGCGCGAATTGCCCGTTACCGCGAACAACGAACCCGCAATCTCTATGAAATGACCCGTGAACTGAGCCGAGCGCTGAATGAAGAAGATATTGCCCGCACCAGCTACCATTTTCTTACCAATAGTTTTCAGGCTAAAACCGGCCTCTTTTTACCCAACGACGATGGCAACTTATATCAATTGACGACAAATAATGGCGGTCATATGCTGATTGATGATGCCATTGCAAAATGGAGCTTTGATAAAAATCTGCCGGCCGGAGCGGGAACCGATACGCTACCTAGCGTACCTTACCAACTACAGCCTATTGCTACACCTTCTCAGACACTGGCTGTATTGGCTATTGAGCCATCTTATTTGCGCCAGTTACTGATCCCTGAACAACAGCGATTACTGCAAACATTTACCGGCCTCATCGCCAATGCCTTGGAAAGATTGCAACTCTCACGCCGGGCAGAATCCTCGAAGCTGGATACAGAGCGGGAACAGTTACGTAACTCGCTTCTGGCGGCCCTGTCTCACGATTTACGCACGCCGCTGACAGTCCTGTTCGGACAAGCGGAAATCCTGATGTTAGATTTATCTGCCGAAGGCTCTCCACATACCAAACAGGTGAATCAGATCCGCCAACAAATTCTCAGCACTTCCCGTCTGGTTAATAACTTACTGGACATGGCGCGTATCCAATCGGGAGGAATTCAGCTCAATCTGGAATGGCAATCGCTGGAAGAGATCGTCGGCAGTACCTTACGTTCTCTGGAATATGCGCTCAACCGTCACCCAGTCGCGGTTTCCCTGCCATCCGATTTGCTGTTGCATTGTGATGCCAGTTTACTGGAGCGGGTATTTATCAACCTGTTGGAAAACGCAATCAAATATACCGATGATCAAACACCACTGGGCATCAAAGCGACAACAGAAAAAAACCAGATTCATATTGAAGTTTGGGATGCGGGTAAAGGCATTCCCCCGGAACAAGAACAGTTAATTTTCGATAAATTCTCCCGCGCTCGTAAAGAGTCCGCCATTCCCGGAGTGGGCCTTGGATTGGCAATTTGCCGGGCAATTATTGAAATCCACCAAGGAAAGATTTGGGCGACCAATAACGAAAAAGGTGGAGCAAGTTTTCACTTTGTTTTACCGTTAGAGAAGCCACCTGAAATTATCACTGAGGAGATGTAATTATTACCAGTAATAACACCATTTTGATTATTGAAGATGAAAAAGAGATCCGACGCTTTGTCCGGCTAGCGTTGGAAGGTGAAGGCTATCGCGTATTTGACAGTGATACCCTGAAATGGGGCCTGATTGAAGCGGGAACCCGTAAGCCTGACTTAATTATTCTTGATTTGGGCTTGCCGGATGGTGACGGTATTAACCTGATCCGTGATCTGCGCCAGTGGAGCTCAATACCCGTTATTGTTCTCTCTGCCCGTGATAAAGAAGCGGATAAAGTTGCGGCCTTGGATGTCGGCGCTGATGACTATCTGAGTAAACCCTTTGGCATCAGTGAGCTATTGGCAAGAGTCCGGGTTGCCTTACGTCGTTTTGCCAGAACTAATAAAGAAGAATCGATCGTTCATTTTTCTGATGTCGTTGTCGATCTGGTTAACCGCCGAATCACCAAAAACGATGAAGAACTACATCTCACCCCGATTGAATTCCGGTTACTAGGTGAATTATTGGCGAATAGCGGCAAAGTACTCACCCAACGCCAATTACTCAACCAGGTTTGGGGCCCTAATTATGTTGAACACAACCATTATTTACGGATTTATATGGGGCATTTACGACAAAAATTAGAAACCGATCCAACCAGACCAAAACATTTACTGACTGAAACCGGCATTGGCTATCGGTTTATGCCTTAATGCCTGAAACACAAATCGAATCTCTTCATGTCTCAGGCAATTAACATCTCTCAGCCAAACTTAGCTTATTTCACCTGACACACATGTTCAGATAAATAATAAGCGACAGACTCTTCGCAACAAGAACCAATAATATCGGCACCCGGAAGCGCTTGTTTAACCCTATCCTGTGCCGTGCCCATGATGACCCCTTTAGCGGCGGTTGAAAGCATTTCTACATCATTCATACCATCGCCAAACGCAATAGTTTGATTGATTGGGACGTCAAGAAACTCAGCTAACTGAATTAAAGCCTGCCCCTTCGAAACACCACTACCCATTACCTCTAGACACCAAGGAAATGAGAAAGCGACACTGACATTATCAGAAAATAGATCAATTAAATGACGTTCTAATTTAACCAACGCATCATGATCTCTCATCTTGTGAATGAAAAAGATTTTCTCAACCGCATCACAAGGCATTTCACCAGCCTGTCTAACCGCGGGATTAAAATTATCATTCTGATTAAAATCATTGAAACTATGGTGTAGCTCACTGGTTAACCATTGGGAACCACAATACATATTAATCACTAAATCCTGATCCGCCTGCGTTTCCTCAATCACTCTTTTTACGACGTGACTTGGCAAATGTTGTCTAATATCCAAGTTATTACAAGCACTGGTTAATCTAGCGCCATTCGAAGTAATCAAATGCACAGGTATATCAAAATCACCAATAATGGAATTTACATCAGCATGATGCCTGCCGGTTGCAAATACAATTTGCTTTCCCATACTTGATAAATCAGTAAGCACTTTACGGGTAAACTTACCAATTGTATCTCCTTGAAGAAGAAGCGTTCCATCAAGATCTGTGGCAATGAGATTGTACATAGAGTGTTCCAGTATTAAGGGCAATTATCATCTAAGCTTTATTAAGCAATTCGAGCGATGCCTGCTTGGTAAATGTCATCCTTTCTTCCAGACTATGATTATCCTTTTCATAATAAATTGTTGCCTCTGAATCAATCTGAGGTCTTGGAGTTATTTTTTCCAATATTGGCATTGTGTCAAGGAATAATTGTCTGGAATAGTTAATAGCCCTTGTATAAGTATCAATAACCTCTTCAAATTCAGGGTAAATAGAAAATGAGATCTGATTGACAATTGGCCCCGCGTCAATACCTTCATTAATTTCATGGATCGTCACACCGTGGGACTGTTCTCCATTTTTCAAAGCCCAGTTTACCGGCCTTACGCCGCGATATTTAGGCAAATAGGACAAATGGATATTCAAGATTCTCTTACAAGAATTAATGAATTTTAACGGTAATATCCGCTTATGAAACACGACAAAGCATAAATCACAAGTGAAATCACCGCTGTCATAGCCGGGTAGATTCTCAACCTTATTATCCTCAATAACAGAAATATTATTTTTATAACAGAATTCGATTAATGTCTGATCAGTACTCACAGGTTCGAATTTATCTGCCACCACATGCAATATTTTATACTCTTTATGATTTAAGAAATATTGACAAATGAAAATTGCCAATTCTCCTTTACCACAAATTACCACTGTTTTTGGATGACTCATTCGCAAACCTCGTTAATTTCCTTAACCACTCTAATATCACTAATATTAATTAGTCCCTGCATCACCATACGCAATGAACGTATTAAAATTTCATTATCGCTTGGTGTTCGGCAAGAAATACGCAAATACCTATCAGAGTCTACATTTCCTTTGCCAGAACACTCTTTTACATATAACCCATGAATATCTAAAAGTAACTGTGATATCGTTTTTGCATCAGAAACATGCAATTTACAGTAAACAAAATTAGAATCCGTTTCATAGGCAGTAATACCTTCGATTGAATTTAATTCTTGCTGTAATTTTAACGTATCAATAATCACTTGTTCACAACTTAATTTATAACTCTCTCTATATTGAGGTAATCTCAATAAAAACTCTTCAGCAAAACCATTAATATTCCAAATGGGTAATACCGCTCTTATTTTACTAAGTAATTCCTGATTTGCAGTGGCAATATATCCGATACGAATACCACCAATCCCGAAGGTTTTACTCATACTGCGAATGACAGATAAATTCTTATAGTTATCTAAATGCATTAATATTGTATTATCACGCATTTTAGAGAAATCCAAGAAAGACTCATCAACAATTAAGTGGATATTTAATGCTAACAATTCGCCAGCCAAATATAACAGACTATCAATAGGTGTCAGTTTACCTGTCGGATTATTTGGTGATTCAATCACTACCACATTTGGCTGTTCTTCTTTCGCCAACGTTAATAGTTCATCAATATCTATCTCAAAATCTCTGCTCTCTTTACTATAGCTAAATATTGTTCTGTCTTTACCAAAGCAATTAGCATATTCATTAAATGAAGGTACCGTGACTAATACTTTACCTGTATAAACATCAGGAAGCCGTTTAATTATCTCAGCAGCACCATTTGCAATACATAATTGCGTTCTCTCTATCCCAATAAATTCAGATAAAGCATGTTCGACTAAACGATTCCCACCAGGATAATTTAAAAATATTTCATCAAAATTATTCTTTATTTCATTTTTCAATTTCTTAGGTGGAAAGTTGAAATTATAAATTAAGCCAAAGTCAATAATAGGATAACGCCAGTAACCACCGTGCCTATTTTGAATAAGATCTAATTTATTATTACTTGAGATAAAGTCACAAATAGTAAGATCATAAGTGTTATCTACCTCATACCATTGAGAATGATCAACAATAGTTGCTTTAAATTCAGCCACATTATTCAGTAAAGACTGTTTAAATATATCCTCATAATATAGCCCTGTCGACCCATTACTAACATAATTTTCCAATTCCTTAGTAATATGTTCAGCAAAATTGGCTGTGCAAATATTATAAATATTTACCGTCTTATATTGACCTTCTTCAACCTGATAATGGCTATCCTTAGTAGAATTTAATGCAATAATATTATCTTTATCTATTCTTGCATAAGTCCCTTCCATATTGCCACTAAGAGGAGAAACAAGCACATTGAGATCGCCTGCTTTTAACATCACTGTTTCCAAACATTTCTTTGTGAAGAAGATATCCCCTTCAAGGATCAGCGTATCTTGCTTAATCCAATTCCTGGCAAGATATAAAGAATAGATATTATTGGTTGATTCCCACTTTTCACTATTAACAAATTCAATATCCAGATTATATGTCTTTTGTTTAATATGAGACATTAAAATATCACTTTTATAACCCACCACAATAATCACTTTCTTAATACCGACAGCTTCGATATTTTTCAGCGCATTATCGATAAATGATGTTTGATTTGTTTCTACCAAAGGTTTTGGTTTATTTGATGTTCTGGTAGATAACCGGCTGCCTCTTCCGGCACAGAGAAGGATTGCTGTTTTTTTATTCATAGTCTTAATAAATTATTTTAAATTGATGTTAAAAGGTTATTTTATTCTTAGATAATAATTAACCTAAAATATAGTCCGTTAATAATGATATAAAATTGATATTGAATTAAATATTAATTAAATACGAGGTCATATATAACATGCTGATATACCCAAACCCCATCAATTCTTCCGTGGAAACTTGCCTCACCACCATTTTCACCACCCGTCTTTACACCAGCCCCCAGACCAAATGTATGAAAATTATTGAGCGCTTCACCTGACGTTGATACAGGATTTAATTTTTCGTTGATCAACAAACCATATTTATCACTTTTAAATTCAAGAGTAATGTTATTTTTATCAATAATTTCAACAAGTTTTGAGTGATATCCCGTACAGTGAATCAATAAATCATCACAATTAATACGTTGCATAACTTCGTCACTCGATATTTCTGAGATATTTAAAATAGAAATATTTTTATGTCTTCTTTCTTTAAGTTCTTGAGCAAATACAAAAGAATCATATCTCAAACCTGAATATCGGTTAACCCGCCCACTTAAAGGACAGATATCTTCCTGAGTGAAAGCATAACCGTAAGATTCTGCACTTGCAGGTGAATCAAAGAACAATTTAAAATCTTTATTAACCAGAACATTTATCTTACCAGTAAACTTTAATTGCTCTATCAGCCGAATTAAACAAGAAACAGCACTATGTGACGAACCCAATATTGATATACTTTTTATATCACCTTTATTTATAACTTCATCATAGAAACCTTTAATGAAATCACCTGAGGTAATATTGTTGCTAGTATGCAATAATTTGGATTCGTTTGGAGTTCCACCTATATTAAACAGTACTTTTCTTGCTGATACAATATAATCTTCATTCTCTTTATGATAAGTTATATCGTAGTTACCATCTTCATTCTGCTTAATCTTTTTTACTTCCGCATCAGTCAAAATATTAAACCGCTCTCCATATTTGTTTTCCTGAATAAAGCGGGCAATTCTCTCCAAATATTGGCCGACAAATCTCAATTCAACTGGCTTATCTCTATTGGCGCTAAAATGTTCCCACTCTGATGTCGATCTTATATATTGACTAAGTTCGTCATCACAACCGTCAAACTTCTCTAAAAATACACTACCTAAAGAGTTCGCGGTAATTTTATATTTCTTTAATGAGCCAGAACCCACCATCTCTGTTTTTTCTAAAATCAGACAATTTTTTATGGCTTCATCTTTTAATAAATCCGGGATTAATGAAATATTCGCAGGCCCCGCACCACACATTACCACATCATAAAACTGTTTATTCATTGACAAACCCTAACATTTTTAACGAAATTTGTGTTTCAATAACATTTCCGGCAAACTCATGACGAGTCTGTTTATAACCAAGAGGTTTCCCAGCCAAACCCGCCTTAATAACATCACTATGATTAATTGTTTTATTCTCATTGCGGGAATAAACCAATAGCTCCTTCTCATAATCAAATGCCAGACAAGGAATGCAACTTAATTTTAATGTTTTGGCTAATTCAAGCCGATGATGACCATCAATAACCACATTCGTTGCTTCATCAATCCAGATTGGTTGAGTCCAGAAACCTTCAAATTTAACTTTTTCGATTAACTGCTCGACACGAACAGGACAATGTAATTCAGTTGGTCTAAGATTTGAGACTTCTTCTAATATTAATTTCATGTTTATCCCTTAGTTTAAACATCCGATAGAAAATTACCAACATCAACACACTTAATATCGCTAATAATTGAAATAACACTCCACCATCAAATAATTGAATAATAGTACCACCAACCAACGGCGATATAGAAAAACCAATACTATAAAGTGACGCTGCACCAAAATATGCGCCACGTAAATCATTTGGCGCCAAACGATCAATAAAAACATTCACACACGGAAACAAAATAGTTTGACTGATACTCATGGTAAAAGCAGCCATATACCACAATAAATAAACATCATAATACTTGAATGAAATAAAGAACATAAATTCAGATAAAATGAGTAATACAGACCCTATATTTATTTTCGTTTCTAACGCCATTTTTTGCGTTAACATGGAAAACGGTAACTGCATAACGACAATAGTTATCGCATGTAACATAATAAGCGAAGCAATAAACTCAGCATACCCATTAAATCCTAATGAAGTAATTAACTGTGGCAAAGTTGAATCAAAATGACCAAAAATAAACATCATGAGAATATTATTGATGACCAACATTAAAAACACACGGTCATTTAATAAAATCTTTATTGTACCTTTAAAGTCATCATTATTTGTTAAGTTTATTTTTATTTTCTTACCAAACAGATAAACAGGGATCATAAAGATCACATAGGATACCGAAACAATCAGAAAAGAAATAGAATTAATATCCAGGCTTAATTTTACCCCTAAATAAGGCCCGACTACCGCACCCGCATTCAGAAATAAATACCTTAAGTACATGGCATTCTCTCTTACCTGTTTTTCTTCAATAATATCACCGATAACGGCTTTTATTGGATTATTCACCAGCGCCCAAGAAATATTCGCTAATAAAGTGCCAATAATAAAACCAGACTGATGTTCAGATAACCATAATATTAAATATGCCAATGAAGATATAAGACATCCAATAATGATGATCTTAGCCCGGCCGACTTTATCAGAGAAATAGCCTGCATAAAAACTTAATATTGATGAAATCGCAATGGATAAAGAGAGAACTAATCCAATCATCGATGCAGTAAAATGGAACTTTGTATATAATATGATGGATATAAAAGGCCACACCATCATTGATGTTGATCTTGTTACAAAAGTCCCCAGAAATAGACCCCATATACATGCCGGTATGGATGTATAATTATTAAGAGAAAAATTTTTCATTGCTATGTTCTTATATTATTTATATTGATATCTTTTAAGACAATCATTTAAAATACTTATGAAAGTACATAAAACCCACTTTCCTCTACAAAAAATAAAATGTAGAGGAAAGTACTAGGATGATCTGTACGATAAAGCAAATCCAATGATATATGATTTATTCTTAATATATTATCAAAACAGATGTTAATTGCAAACGAAATATGACACTTTTGTTACATGTTAAACGTAGATCAAATGCTGGTGATGTTAGTAAGCAACATAATGACATAAGTACTTTGCACTTTAACCGGCAAAAACGCAGGTAAAAAGGGCCTTTAATCTCAGATAGATACCTTTCAGTTCAATCTTTATCTATTCAAATAGCAATCAAAACTCAGCTTAATCTAATCCCAAAATAAACTGTAATATTATATTCAAAGTGAAATAGATAAATAAAATTGTATTTTAGTTTAATAGCTAAACTCTGGTGGGGATAATTATTATTTATAGATTTATATGAAGCCATCTGAGATTAAAACTGGAAACTATTTCACAGGCCCAAAATATTCAATAACTAAAATTGGGATTAGTAATGAGTTTATTCTTTAATTTCCTTAATGAGAGTAATGGTATATTCAAACCAAGAGAACTGTCTTATCATCTCAACTCATTTGATACTAACTATGAAGGATTACTCGCGATGGGTACCTGGCTTGTCTATGCCTTATTATCAGCGTTTACTGCCGCTTTGGTCGCTATCTTCGGAAAAATCGGTTTGCAAAATCTTGATGCCAATACAGCAACAGCAATACGCGCAGTCATTATGGCGTTGTTTCTTGTCGGCGTCGTTGTAGTACAGGGAAAATTAAATCTGGTTAGTGAAGTGCTGGCAAATCGCAAGGCGTTGCTTTTTATCGTTTTAAGCGGTGTGGCGGGGGCATTGTCATGGCTGTTCTACTTTCTGGCAATCAGAAACGGCAATGTTTCTCAGGTTGCCCCGATTGATAAACTCAGTGTCGTGTTTGCTGTTATCTTGGCCGTTATCTTATTTGGTGAAAAGATATCATTTATGGCCGCAGGTGGTGTTGCACTGATCACTGCCGGCGCATTAATGGTTGCCTTGGGCTGAAAAATAAAAAATCCGCAAAAGCCATTTCACCATTGCGGATTCTTTTTAATCGAATAAAAGATCAACCTGCGGCAAAAACCTGGTTAACGATATCCAGTGCTTCCTGCTCAATTTTCTGCCGGTGCTCAGGACCAAGGAGGCTTTCACAATAAATTTTGTAGGCTTCTTCTGTCCCCGATGGGCGAGCGGCAAACCAGCCGTTTTCTGTTATCACTTTTAAGCCGCCTATTGACGCTCCGTTACCAGAAGCTTTTGTCAACCGGGCTGTGATTGGATCACCAGCAAGCTTATCCGCTTTCACCATTTCTGGCGATAACTTGGCTAATAATGCCTTCTGCTGATAAGTTGCCGACGCCTGAATGCGGCTATAACTTGGCGTACCGAAACGAACCGCCAACTTATTGTAATGCTGCTGCGGATTTTCCCCCGTTACCGCAGTCATCTCTGCCGCCAGTAAACACAAGATAATCCCATCTTTATCTGTAGACCACGGCGTACCATCAAAACGCAGGAAAGAAGCTCCCGCGCTCTCCTCTCCGCCAAAGCCTAACTCACCTTTATGCAACCCATCAACAAACCACTTAAAACCTACAGGCACTTCCACCAATTTGCGACCAAGATCGGCGACGACCCGATCAATCATGGCGCTAGATACCAATGTTTTACCTACCGCAACACTCTCTGACCATTGCGGACGATGGCGGAAGAGGTAATTTATCGCGGTTGCCAGATAGTGGTTCGGATTCATCAAACCGGCGGGAGTGACAATACCGTGGCGGTCGTAATCAGGATCGTTTGCAAAAGCCAAATCAAACTTATCGCGCATGGCTAACAAACCCGCCATTGCCCAAGGGGACGAGCAATCCATACGAATGACGCCATCATGATCCAAGTGCATAAAACGAAATGTCTGATCGACTTGATCGTTAACCAACGTCAGATCCAAATTGTAGCGCTCACCGATACGCTGCCAAAATGCAATGCCAGAACCCCCTAAAGGATCAATACCGATTTTCAGCCCAGCCTGTTGGATAGCAGCCATATCAACCACATCGCCCAACGCACTAACATACGGCTCAACTAAATCCTGCTGATGCAAATATTCGCTGTTCAATACCTGAACAAATGGCAAGCGTTTAATGCCTTTTAGACCTTCTGCAAGCAACTCATTCGCACGACGTTCTATAATTGCTGTCAAATCCGTATCTGCCGGGCCGCCATCAGGTGGGTTATATTTAATCCCTCCGTCTTCTGGTGGATTATGGGAAGGGGTAATAACAATCCCGTCAGCCAACGCTTTCCCCAAGCGGTTATAACAAAGGATGGCATGAGAAATCGCAGGTGTTGGCGTAAATCCATTATTTTCCTGCACAATCACATTGACGCTGTTAGCCGTTAGGACTTCCAATACGGAAATAAATGCCGATTCTGATAAAGCATGGGTATCTTTACCCACATAACAAGGGCCATTGATTCCCCGTTGCTTGCGAACTTCTGCAACAGCCTGAGTAATTGCCAGAATATGCGCCTCATTAAAACTGTGACGCTGAGAACTGCCACGATGACCGGATGTACCAAATTTAACCTTATGCTCAGAGTTCTCCGGCTGAGGATGTAAGGTGTAATACTGTGATGTAAGCTGCGCTACATTTATCAGATCACTTTGGCGGGCAATCTGTCCCGCACGCGGATGATTTACCACTTTAAATCTCCCCTGGACAAGAGCTGCGCTGCACTTTGTGTCAGCACAGCCTTAATCAGTTAAATCGTGCCACATACCTTGTCGATAAAATTGGCTGAGAATTTCATATCCTGCATAATTTGCTCAACCATATTACGCTTACGATCAGTATTGGTGTTAGTAATCACCCAAAAAGGTGTGCCCGGAATGTGACGAGGTTTAGTTTGTTTACCACTGGCGAGTAATGTCTGTTGATCACCAGCAAAATAAACGCGGGTACGACCATGCATAGCATCAGTCGTCTGGGAAAAACTTTCACTGTTCAAGCTATATAATGTAGATAAGATCAACATAAAACGCTCAACAGATTTTTTCTTATCAGAATAGTCATCTGAAAGTAACAATTCACGCATCACACGGACAGAATCACGCTGGCGGGCTACCGGCGCTTTCTCCACGGCACTGATAGGTTGTGCATTTTGTACTGGCTGTTCGGCGTTAAATTTCAACATTCGCCGTAAAATATCAGATGCACTTTCACCAATATGTTGTGTGTGGCTGGCAATATAGCGGTAAAGGTCTTCATCAACTTCTATCGTTTTCATTTCTATCCAGTACTGTTCTAAATAAAAAATTTAGACAGATTATAAAGTATAAAAAGAAAAAACAAAACAATTAAAATTTCAATAACTTAAAAGTATTTAAACATGAAAAACAGCATAATAAAATATCCACTTTTCATTTAAAATAAATCAATCAGTTACATAAATATTGTGAATATAAATCTCATTACCATGTTAAAGACTTCCCACAAGCCGGAGAATAAATCATCGCTATATTACAGAAAGTTTTTATGATGATAGTAAAGAATGTCACAAAACCTATTTATTCATTGTAAAATGTCATATCAATCTTTTAATACTACCTATTTAGGTGTCGATAGTCACATAATGATTTATTCTGAGATTACCCCCAGATAATGATAAAACCTGGTTGCAACATTGCCGACAATAAATTTAATCAAAGGAGATTAAGCAGCGAAGGGGAAAATTGATTATAGACGGTAAAACAGTTTAAATTCATGGAGATGTCTGTTTATTGCTATTAAATCTTTACAGGAAATGCATTTTAGTAAATTACACACCTTTTATTTAAATATAATATTTACCACTTGCCAAAATAAATCGTAACCATATAAATTATATGAAAAAATTGGCAATGTTATTATTATTCCATTTTATAGCATTAAGATTTTAAACTAAAATTCCATATCCTGTTTTCAATGTGAATTATAGATACAATAACCCCCAATTAATTGTATAAATCATAATATCTATTATTTAAATTTATTCCCACAAATTCAAAACAATATTATTAAACCAAGATTTCATATAAATACTAGAAAATAAAATAGATTTCCATAGCTTTCAATATTAATATACAGTTGAAATGGTGATGTTTTATAAAATTTCAGTCAGATATATACAATCATTAATTTTGAAATGTATATATCTGCCTTTATAATTTAATCAATAAGTGAAAGTTGTTGTCGTAAATAGGTACCTGAACCTAATAATCCTGGTTGTGGATGAGTAATCAAATAAACAGGAATCTGTTGTACTAATGTTTTAAAACGCCCTTTATCTTCAAATCCATGAAGAAAGTTCGATTGCTTAAAGAACTCAAGGAATCGCGGCACTATACCACCGGCGATATACACACCACCAAAAGTCCCCATATTTAACGCCAAATTTCCGCCAAATCGCCCCATAATTTCACAAAATAGTGTCAAGGCACGATGGCAATATTGACAACTTTCATCCAATGCTCGTTGCGTCACGGTTTCTGGTTCTAAATCTTCCGGCTGACGATGATCCAAGATAGCAATCGCCTGATAAAGGTTTACCAACCCACTACCGGACAAGATTCTTTCTACCGAAACATGCCCAAATTTACGCCGTAAAACAGCCAATATTGCATCTTGTTCTTCACTATTCGCTGCAAAATCTACATGACCACCTTCACCAGGCAAACTTACCCATTGTTTGTCTACTTTGATCAAATGAGCTACACCAAGGCCAGTCCCCGCCCCGTAAACCGCTATCGGTTTGTCTTTAACCGCTTCTCCTCCGCCTAATTGAACCTTATGTTCTTCTGTCAGCATTGGAATAGCCATAGATACAGCCGTGAAGTCATTGATCACATCTAATTTTTCTAGCCCAAGCGTCTGTTTCAGCTCACTAATCGAAAATGCCCATTGGTGATTGGTCATTTCTACCCAGTCACCATTTATCGGGCAAGCAATAGCGATACATGCATAAGTCACTACTGTTTTTTGCTCCGCCAAATAGTGACTGATAATGAACTCTAATCCCGTGTGTTGTTTTGCACTATATGTTTCGATCCGCTCAATAGCCCCATTTTCCAAATTGCAAAGTGCTAATCTGGCATTGGTGCCGCCAATATCAGCAACAAGTCCGTAGAGATTCATTTTTATATCCTAATAATCAGCTAGTACAACAATTAGGTAAAGCTTATCCCATCTGGCATTATTGGTATAGATCGTTTAACTATCTGATAATATCGTCCATTTAGCATGAGTACCCCGCATGTTGATATTTTGTGCTTTAGAGGATAGATTGATTGTGTTAATTGAAGAGTAACGCGCTAAAACCAGGGCAAGATCACGAATGTTTTTTAGCCAAAAATAAAATAGGTTGCTTCAAATAAAGCACTGTGATCTTATACTCTCTTTTGAGAGTGAAAACCTATATCATGTGCCTTGAGAACTTTACCCTTCATTTTTCGGCAATCCAAGACCCTCGCCAGAGTGCGAAAGTCACCTATCCTTTATTTGACATCCTGTTTTCGTCACTGTGTGCCGTGATTGCGGGCGCAGAAGGCTGGAGTG
>NZ_PUWT01000129.1:0-3109 GCF_002968995.1 Photorhabdus hindustanensis | reverse complement strand
CTAATATTCTGTTCCTCAAAGTTTATGGCCTAGACGAAAATAATAACCTTGTCGGGCGTGGTTTTATCCCTAACGTCAGCAGTTATTCTTTTGCTTTTTTAAGTAGTGGCAATGATAAAGCTCTGGCAGTCGCCTTTATGGTGAAATTCTTATTAAACGGCAAAGAGGCGGTCAGTAAAGTGGATTATAAACGCCGTGAGCCGCTTATCTGGTGGAGTAAAGATAAAAGACCTGCCGATTTAGACGCTCAAATTCCATTGATTCTGGCCGAATTGGATCGCCTGGGCCCCCCTGATGAAGATCTTTCCGAATGAAGCAACGATTAAAAAACTTACTTAAAAAATGGTTTCCCACTATTCATCCATTGCCAGCCCAACGGCTGGCATGCTGGGAAAAAGAAATTCTGGCAGTACCGCTAGATATTAAGGATGCAGAAACCATTAAGCACGTGGAGATATTGGACTATCTTGATGATAAGGAATGCCATATCCGCAATCCTCAACGCCGTTTTAGGAGCATAAACCTGATTCCAGTAACACTGGGGATTATTAGCAGCTTGGTATTAAACGTTAACAATTTTATCGAAGAACGAAAGAGTAATGAATCAGAAATTTATCGATGGGTTAATATAGCTAAAAAGGAATATGGTGAGAAATTTTACTTACGCGATGATTTACCAAGCTATCTGAAAGATACACGCTATATTGGTAATGATAAAGAAATTTCACTAAGAAAATATTTATATTATCGATATACCTTTTATCCAAGTAGTTCCAGACTTCTCAAAATTGATATAGGTTTCTTACTGCTCTATCTGCTAATTATTCCTCCTTTTGTCTGGGGAGTGTTTTTTTCATGCCGTCAGGCACCATTAATTATCGATCGTGAACGGCAAATTTTTTACACTTGGTATAAAGGTAAAGTCTATGCCGCTCGTTATCCACAAGTCGGTATGGCAGAAAAAACTAATATTCTGTTCCTCAAAGTTTATGGCCTGGATGAGAACAATCAACTTATCGGGCGTGGTTTTATCCCTAACGTCAGCAGTTATTCTTTTGCCTTCTTAAGTAGTGGCAATGATAAAGCACTGGCAGTCGCCTTTATGGTGAAATTCTTATTAAACGGCAAAGAGGCAGTCAGTAAGGTGGACTATAAACGCCGTGAGCCGCTTATCTGGTGGAGTAAAGATAAAAGACCCGCCGATTTAGACGCTCAAATTCCGTTGATTTTGGCTGAATTGGATCGCTTAGGTCCCCCTGATGAAGATCTTTCCGAATGAAACAACGATTAAAAAACTTACTCAAAAAATGGTTTCCTACTATTCATCCACTGCCAGCCAAACGGCTGGCACGTTGGGAAAAAGAAATTTTGGCAGTACCGCCAGATATTAAGGATGCAGAAACCATCAAACATGTGGAAATACTGGACTATCTTGATGATAAGGAGTGTCATATCCGCAATCCTCAACGCCGTTTTAGGAGTATTACTCTAATTCCTGTTACACTAGGACTAATTACCAGTCTAGTGTTAACTGTGAATGATTTTATAAAAGAACGAAAGGATACTGAATCAGATATTCATTCCTGGGTAGAGCTAGTAAAAGAAAAATATGGAGAAAAGTTTTATCTGCGTAACGATTTACCAGACTATATGGAAAATGCCCGTTATATTGGTAATGATAAAGAAATTTCACTAAGGAAATATTTATATTATCGTTATACTTTTTACCCAAGCAGCACCCGATTGCTCATAATTGATATAAGTTTCCTTCTGCTCTATCTATTGATTATTCCACCCTTTGTCTATTGTATATTTTTTTGGCAGAGTCAGGCGCCATTAATTATTGACCGTGAACGACAGATTTTCTACACCTGGCATAAAGGTAAAGCCTATGCTGCCCGTTATCCACAATTAGGTATGATGGAAAAAACCAATATTCTGTATTTCAAAGTTTACGGACTGGATGAAAATAACAACCTTATCGAACGTGTCTTTATCCCTAATGTCAGCAGCTATACTTTTGCTTTCTTAAGTAGTGGCAATGATAAAGCTCTGGCAGTCGCCTTTATGGTGAAGTTTTTATTAAACGGCAAAGAGACAGTCAGTAAGGTGGACTATAAACGCCATGAGCCGCTTATCTGGTGGAGTAAAGATAAAAGACCCGCCGATTTAGACGCTCAAATTCCGTTGATTCTGGCAGAATTGGATCGCTTAGGTCCCCCTGATGAAGATCTTTCCGAATGAAGAAACGATTAAAAAATTTACTCAAAAAATGGTTTCCCACTATCCATCCACTGCCAGCCCAACGGCTGGCCCGCTGGGAAAAAGAAATTCTGGCGGTACCACCGGATATTAAGGATATAGAAACTATTAAACATGTGGAAATAATAGACTATCTTGATGATAAGGAGTGCCATGTTCATAATACTCAACGCCGTTTCCGGAGCATTGCTCTAATTCCCATCACATTAGGGATTATCAGTAGCTTAATATTGAATATTAATGATTTTGTAGAATCGAGAAAAAAAATGAAATAGGTATTCACCGTTGGGTTAATTTAGTCAAAGAAGAATATGGTGATAAATTTTATCTACGTAATGATTTGCCAAATTATATGAAAGGGGCCAGTTATATCGGTAACGATAAAGAAATCTCCCTGAAAAAATACCTATATTATCGCTATAATTTCTATGAGTATAGCAATGATATTTTTATCACTGACATGATATTTCTACTACTTTATCTAATAATTATTCCACCGTTTGTTTGGGGAGTATTCTTTTCCCAGAGACAAGCACCATTAATTATCGACCGTGAACGACAAATTTTTTATACCTGGTATAAAGGCAAAGCTTATGCCGCCCGCTATCCCCAAGTAGGCATGGCAGAAAAAACTAATATTCTGTTCTTCAAAGTTTATGGCCTAGACGAAAATAATAACCTTGTCGGGCGTGGTTTTATCCCTAACGTCAGCAGTTATTCTTTTGCCTTCTTAAGTAGTGGCAATGATAAAGCGCTGGCAGTCGCCTTTATGGTGAAGTTTTTATTAAACGGCAAAGAAGCGGTCAGTAAGGTGGATTATAAACGCCGTGAGCCGCTTATCTGGTGG
>NZ_PUWT01000128.1:0-4177 GCF_002968995.1 Photorhabdus hindustanensis | reverse complement strand
TGATCGGCATGAAGGGTTTTAGCGACATAAGTCACCGTCAATCCCTCATTGAGCATCAATAACGCCGTCAATCGACGGGAATAGTTCTTATCACGGGTTTTTATGGATAAGTTTTCTCATTTTCTGGCATTCATTTTGAGGTATGGGTGCTATGATAGGCATCACTCAGTCCGTGTTGAGGTTTGGGATTTTTGGCAATTGATCAGATCGCAAAAATCGGACTGAGTTCCCTTCCAGTGATCTATTATTTTGAAAATTTATTTAAGAAGCCCCCTTTTATTTCAGCGTTCGCGAAAAAGAATGTAATAGCACTTCTGTACATGCATAGAGTTATTCAGATATCCACATAACGCTTCCTGACCAACTTCATTGCGACCTATCCAAAGACCCGCCAGCCGCTTATCCGGCTGCTCGGATAACACATAGGTTTTATTGTTGATTTGCACAACACTCAGATGCTCAATTTCTTCCGGTACCGTAAAGGTACCCATTGGTTTGAAGCTCTCCAGGCGCAGAATGATGATAGCGTTCTGGTCGTTTACGTTCCGCTGTTGCTGCAACGTTGGCCCAGAGTTAGCCGCTGGTGGTTCACCATAAACTGAGTTCGGATCCACGGCAGGCGCGGCCATAACCAGAGAACATGAAAGTACCCCCATCGCTGCGGATAATCTCAGCATAGATTTTTTCATAGAAGTCACCTTGAATTGGTTAGGAACTGTGTTGATACCTTCCCCCACAGAGGCACCTGCACAGATATGAACAACAACTTTTTGCAACCGGCAGGCTACCAACTCAAATTACGGATTGCCATGAAATAGGATGACACTTTGCAACCATTAATTACCGTCAGGCATGACCGCTATAGTGAGTAATGCAGCAGAGGACGCCTTGCATGTCACACCGAATCTACGATAGACACAGAAAATAAGTAAACCACCACCGGCCACCAGCAAGTTTTCCTGTGTGAGTAATACTCTTACCTTCTCCAATATCAGTTTATAAATGACAGATATGGCGAGAGAGCAACATTAAACCGGCTAGCAAGTAGCTCAGAAAAACCTATTCAATCACCTTGAAGTATTCCTTAAGTAATGCGTTTCACCGCAAGCTAAAACCCGCTCCAATAGTTTTCGATACAACCTGTTATTCCTCGGCCTTGCTGTCGTAGTCATCAGGATAAATCACAATCACCTCATAGAGTTCAGGACTGTAACGGACAAGCTCAAAGTTATACTAGATAGTCAACATGGCGTCGTATTTTGTTGTTGGAAAAGCAGGCTATGGCATGAACGGATAGCCCGTTAGGATTGTGGTGCATATACTTAGCCACATATTCAATGATTTTCTTTCGATCCGTAGTCAGATAGGGCATGTCATAGAAGTCAGCATGTCCCAGTTCTTTTGCGATACATAAAGCCTGGACGCGTTTGTCACCATCAAGCTCAATCCAACCAAGATCATGCAATTGACAGATTCTGCGGGCGACCAGTCCTTTCGTATACCCCAGCGCCTTACCGATATCATCATAGGTCGGTGGAACACCTTTCTTCCTAATTTCCTCGACGAGAAAATCAAACAGTTTATTCAGATAGATATTGCTCTTCTTTTCAGGCTGAACATTTTCATAGATTTTTTTGTTTAATCGGATTCAACTCTTGTGTCATATGTCATATGTCATTCTCAGAAGTGATGTTAGGTAGCCAAAAAATCGGGCTTACTTTGTTCGGCAACGTACCTTTCGGCTGAACAGACAAGTACTTCAAGAATCGAAAGCAGTTCGCTAAATTTGTGGAATTCTCTATATGCACCGCAGTGAGAAACATTGATATGCTGGTAATTATATCTTAAATAAAGTATAACTTTCGGCAGAAATAAATACACCTATTACCGGTACACTATGAACCTGTTTATAAAATGCTATAATTTGATATCACTACAATATACACGACTATATCACTTAATTGTTCAGTTTGTATGAATCATTAAACTTTTACCAATTTTAACTGACAAAATGTGAATAATCGGAGGAAAGATTATGCTGCTTACAATACGCCACTATTTGATAGCAGCCAGTAGTATTATGGATATTATGCCCTCAACTAACTATAAAGAATTGGCATTATCAGTAAGTGATTCGGAGCAAATTCGTAACGATATTGCTGCAATATCCGACGATGCTACCAAGGTCTTATTAGATGCTCAAGAGTATATTAAAGAGAATCTTGATATTTAGACAAGCAATAAATTTTTTAGCTTCCTTTAAAATTTTAAATTGAAAATTATGTCCATATAAAGGGGTTATAACTACATATTTGAGTGTTTTTTGTATTTTCCATTCCAAACCCATAAACGACCTTCATGTAAAGGCATTGTATGTGTTCTATTCCTCCATTTAACATTCCTATCTCTTAGCTTTTCAAAGTTAAAGGAGGAAAAACCAGCAGAAACAGCAAGTTCCCCAAGCCATTTTTCCGCAGGAACATGTATGCCATATGGTGCGGAGTCACCAATAACAAAGCAGGCTTTTGAATCTTTCTCCATATTTTTACGAATATTTACCCATATTTTGGCCATGTCTAAAAAATAAGCTGCAATCATTGTATGGTAGGATTTTTTACCGCCTTTACTATGTCTTATTATATCTAACTTTCTAGTTACATCAGATATTTCATCTTTTATTGGATCGAGAAGTGGATTGCTGAGAACTTCATCCAAATCGATTTTATCTGAAGATGAGTGTTGAGAACATGATCTCATCAGTGAAGGTCTGACAACATTTTTGAGGTCTCCCCAACCATTTATCTCTCCCCAAAACATCATCTCTAGTCTCGTTGCATCTGCATAATCATAGTTATTAGGATATGGCGGTGATGAAATTAGCAAGTTACACTTTTCTGCTTTAAACGGTTGTCTCACATCTTTGTATTCAATATGCGAGCAGTTCTGCCAACCTGACGAAATTGCATGAAACATATCGGCTCTCATGATTTTAAGCTTTCCAAGGAAGGCCTCAAAGGGATCAAGTACTTTAGATTTGGATTTATTGGGTAATACATATTGCCATTGAGCTGTACCTACATGGCTACATGCTCTCAGTATTGATGTTATGTTTAGTCTGATTAACTCCCAATGTGGGTCAGCATTAGATAATTTCTCATATGCAATTTTTAATCGTTCAAGTTTGTTAAATGAATCAAAGGAGTAACATCTTCCCAAAAGATTACTTTCATTGTAGCGAGTAGGATCCGGCATTGTCTTTAAAGATGATGCGTATGCGATAAGTTCTTCTCCTGCATCATTTAGGTCGTTCGTATCTAAATACCAAAGTTGTTTAGCTTTTGCGATCCTTGCTACAAAAGGATGCCCCTCAAATCCGAAAGAGCTAACATTAAAAAAATCGGCCGCAATGTTGGTTGTACCGGAGCCAGCAAAAGGTTCAAGAATGATCGCTTTTTTAGGGGTCCAGTGGAAGAACCCCCGAAAATGACGAGTTGTGTAACTACATTTAAGCGAAATCTTTTACTGTAGGGAAACTACGGATGCCTCTCCCATAAAGCCACCATTCCCCCGGCAATTATGGGGAAATGGAAGATCCTACCTACGGTTCCTTTTTGTCAAGTTGCGCTTTTATGTCACCAATCTTTTTTAAATCCTGCTCTAATATTGTTAACGAGCAGGTAACACAATATCTATCCCAACTTCTACCATTGCGGACGTTTAGGCGGATCTCACCGGCTTCGATCCGGTGACGTGCGTTTGCCTGGCAATTATGGGCTCGCTTGGCTCTGTCAATCTCAACTCGAGTGATTAGTGATTTAACTCTGGCCACCGAATACCTCCTCTATAGCTAGCAAAATAATGCGGTTAAAGTCTGTCTCTATCTGATTAAAGTCTGCCTGAGTAAACTCATCTCGGGATCGACCTGACCGCCCGATAGTATGGTTAATCTGCTTGTCTATCGCGGCTTTGAGTATGACAAAATTGGATCTTCCAAGATGCAAATGATCTAGGTCATGCCCTTCCGGGTTGACACCTCGTTCACCAAGAATTCGGCCAACCTCCGTTCTTACTCGCTGATCAAGACTTGCCCGCATCGCTTGACGCTGGCGAACTTTCGTAATTGGTACGGGATTCAGTCTCTCAAATTCTTGCCTAACCTGGTCGGATGAGTATCCGG
>NZ_PUWT01000127.1:0-3650 GCF_002968995.1 Photorhabdus hindustanensis | reverse complement strand
ATTCTGTGCGCCCAGATGCAGCGCCTGACCGGCTTTTATCTGACGGTCATTGATAAGATTACCGGCCGTTTTCAGGGTCAGATTGCCATTGGCCGCAGTGTTGCCGGTATGATGAAAATCCTCGGTTAAAGTGACCGCCATATCGCCCTGTGATAACAGTTGGCCGTCACCGCTCAGAGAGTGTGCGTTAATCGTGGCCTGTTCCCCGGCAATCAGCGTGCCTTGCCGGTTGTTAATCGCTAGCGAGGTGTGCCCGCTCTTGTCGTCTACGGTAAGTTGTTTACCTGCGGAGATTAACCCCTGCGCATTCTCCAGCGTGTGACTCACCTGAGCTTGCAGGTGATTGGCCGCCCGTAAAGCGCCCTGGGTATTGTCCACCTGTTGAGCGTTGACCGTCAGGTTTTGCGCTTCCAGTCCGTTATCCGTGTGCGCCGTCTCGCGGTTAATCAGGCGAGCGGTGTTCAGGGTCAATTGCTGACCGCCACGGATAAGGCCACCGGTGTTATCGGTTTGGGTGTCAACATTGAGTGTGGTGTCGCCCACCGCCTGCACCTGCCCGTGACGATTATCGAGCTGGTGAGTGTTCAGGGTTAAGGTGTCCGTGGATAACAGTTTGCCGTCCCGGTTATCCAGCGCTGCCTGCCGGGTGTCGATAACCACCTGTCCGCCTTGAAGATGGCCGTGGCGATTGTCCAGTGGACCGCTGGTGATGGTGGTTTTTCCTTCTCCAATAATCTGGCCCTGCTGGTTATCCAGTAACTGCCCGTTGGTATCCAGAGTCAGGGCGTCGGCGGATTGCAGGGTGCCTTCGCGGTTTATCAGTTGCTGACTGTGAATGTCCAGCCCGCTATTTCCGGCTATCTGGCCCTGCGTATTATTGAGCGCGGTGCTGGTCAGCGTGGTTTTGCCGTCCGCCGCGATTATGCCGCCGATGTTATTAACATCGCCAGTATGCAGAGTTAACTGCCCGCCACTTAACAACCGACCCGCTTTTTGTTTTTGGTCGGCATGGCGGGTATTGGTGAGCTTCTGCCCGTGGGTATCAATGGACATCTCGCGGCCAGATTGTAACAGCCCCGCCGTGTTATCCAGTTCACCACTATTGACCTTCAGGGTGTCCTCGGCTATCACCTGTCCGGCGGTATTGGTGAAGGGATGGCCTGTGGTCTGGCTGTCAATGTTTTGCGCCAGCAATACGCCCTGCGTGTTATTCAGGGTCTGGCTGGTCGTGGTCAGTCGGGTTTTGGCTTCAAGATGACCGTTAACGTTTTGAATAGTTTTGCCCACGGTGAGGGTGGCGCTGTCCCCGGCGGCAACAATGCTCCCCTGATTATTATTCAGTTGGGAGGCACTGAGTCGGAACGCGTGGCCCGCTTCCAGCCGGCCCGACTGATTGTCCAACGTGTCTTTGACCGCCAGTGTCAGCGAGCCTTTTTCGGCGGCCACGATGTTGCCGTGACGATTATCGACGGTCGTTGCTTTAAGGTTCAGGTTGCCGTTGCCCGCAAGGGTGCCGTGCTGGTTATCCAGCATTCGGGTGGTGAGGGACAGCGTGTCTTTGCCCTGTTGTTGCATCACGCCGCCTTGATGGCTCAGGGTGTCGGCGTTGACGGTTATCTGCCCGGCCTGAGTCTCGGCGTGGTTAAGTTGCAGTTCACCGGCCTGTATCGTCAGGGCGCCATTGGTGAGCAATTTGCCCTGATTGCCCAGCCATCGTTGGGTATTGAGCGACAGTTTCCCGTTGCCTGCCAGTTGCACTGTCCCCTGAGTGTTATCGGCCTGATGCGCGGTCAGATGCAGGTCCTCGCCCTGACTGGCAATAGTGCCCTGACGGTTATTAAGCCGGTCTGTGGTGAGGGTCAATTTCCCCTGATTGAACACTGTTCCCTCATGGTTATTCAGGGCGCGGGTATGGAGCGCCAGTTCACCGGTCCCGGTCTGGTTAATTTTTCCTTTCAGGTTAGAGATATCTGGGGTTGTGAGGTGGATTTCCTTCGCCACTAACTGGCCGCCGTCGTTGTTAAACTGGCCCGGGGTTTTCGCGCTAAAACGGTCGGCGTTGACGGTAGCGCGAGCGGTACTGATGCCCGATTGACTGGCAGTCAGTTGAATTTGCCCGGCCGCCGTCTGGCTGTCGCTCAGGTCAATCTGTTGGCTGTGGATAGCCAGCGTATCAGTGGCCAGATTTTTGCCATTAGCCTGAACGTGCTGCGCGGTCAGAGTCAGGGAGCCGGGGCGGGTGGTGTTGCCGTTATCATCCAGCCCCGCAGCCCACACACTGTTATGGCTGCTGTGTATCGTGCCTGCGTTGACCGTGGTATCGCCGCGGGCTTCCACCCGGCCCTGATTATCTAACGCGCCGCCCGCCTGTAAATTCACCGCCGATTGTGACAGCAATTTGCCCGTGTTCGAAACATTAGCAGACGAAGTTAATTGCAACGCGTCACGGCTGCTGAGGGTGCCGCGGTTCTCTATCCGGCCATCGGCGGTGATATGGACCTCCCCGGCAGACGCGCCGATATTGCCGGCATTATGCACGCCCACCCCCGTTTCGGTGCCTATCAGCCTGATTTTATGGGCGTACATGCCGCCCAGCGCCGCCACATCCAGCGCAAACGCCGGGTGCTTTTCATCGTCAACCGATTTTTTCTCCATCTGCTGATGCGCCGCATCGACAATATTACGCCCGGTAGTCACTTTCAGGTCTTGCGCGTGTAATTTGGCGTTAATCGCCACGGAGCGGGCGATAATATCGGTGTAACTTTGCTGTGTGCTGTCCATGCCGTGCCCGTCAATCCGCACTTCCCCCTGATTGACATCAAACCCTTTCAACCGACCCTGTTCCATCAGCGCCTGTCCGGTGGTGAGCGTAGTGCGATGTGAGTTAATGAAACCGCAACCGTTACAGGTGATGCCCGCCGGGTTGGCAATAATCACCTCGGCTTTATGCCCGGCCACTTCAATCCAGCCGTTGAGGCGACTGGGGTCACGACTGTTGACTTCGTTAAGAATAACGCTGGCGTCCCCTTTGGCTAACCACGGATTGCCCGCGACCATACCCCCCAGTTGCGTCTGGGTGGCCTGATGGCTGTTATTGAGGATAACCCCCTGTTTATCCACGTCAAACTGACGGTAGGTATTGTGGGAAACGCCGTCGGCGCCGGGGGTCTGGATATTGACCTGCGGCGTGCCGTTGGCGCTGCGAATGATGGTGGGCTGCTGACGGCCCGGCGCCTGTCCGTCGGCCACAATCGCCGCCTGCGCGGTGAGCGAAACTCCGCCAAGGGCTAACAACAACCCAAACCGTAGCGCGGTGAGTCGGCAACGATGCTGCGGTGAAGAGGGGCGATGAGCGCGGCGTCCGGCTCTTCCCCGTCCGGCCCGCGCTATCTCGGCCACCACCATCCACAGCTGGCGAGATTGATTAAAGATAATACGATATAACTGCTTGTTCATGATTTTTGCTCCACACAACACTACCCACCGGCAGTTTTGTTATTTGAATTAATACTGCCAATACAGGTTGAATCCGGCCGTGACGGGGGAAGTTTGGAAACCGGCGGGTTTGGACAGCGGGACGCCGATAAACAGGTCGTAGCTCACCCCTTTCAGGCTGCCGCGCCAGCCCAGGGCGCTCCCCGCCASGTGTT
>NZ_PUWT01000126.1:0-4198 GCF_002968995.1 Photorhabdus hindustanensis | reverse complement strand
TGGTAGGTATCGGAGCCTTGTTCAAATTGCTCGATAAAGAGCATCCGCTCCTGAGCAAACGATAAGGGATAACGCTCTCGTGCCAGATGAGGGATAACCGTATAAATCTGCTGTTCCATCTGGGTTGTCAGGCCCGCGATGGTTTTCAGCGCAAACAACTGCGCCAGTGAGACCTCGGTTGCCAGTATGCGGCGGATGGCGGTGGTCAGCCGAATTGCCGTCAGGGAGTTGCCCCCGATACGGAAGAAATTATCTTCGATACCCACCCGCTCCAGTCCCAATACGTCCTGCCAAATGGCACACAGTTGGGTTTCCAGCGCATTGCGGGGCGCCGCGTATCCCTCTTTATTTTCCCAAACAGGTTCCGGCAATGCTTGCCGATCCACTTTGCCGTTCAGAGTCAGAGGAATGGATTCAATACGGGTAAAGCTGGCCGGTAGCATGTAGTCCGGCAGACGGGAAGATAAGTGCCTGACAAGCTCATCGTCTGAGAGTTTCTTTTCCGTCACCAGATACGCCACCAGGACTTTATGGCCGTTATGATTACGGTCAATTACCACTGCTTGTTTTACCTGCGGGTGCAACGTGAGTGCGGTTTCAATTTCGCCCAATTCAATGCGATAACCACGAATTTTGACCTGAAAATCATTGCGCCCCAGATATTCCAGATTGCCATCCGGTCGCCAGCGGACTAAATCGCCGGTTTTATACAGACGGGTATAACCGCGAACCTTATCTTCTGTGGTAGCAAAGGGGTTTGCAACAAAACGTTCGGCGGTCAGTTCAGGTTGGTTCCAGTAACCTCGCGCGATTCCGGCCCCACCGATATAGAGTTCTCCCGGCGCACCGACAGGAGACGGATTGCCGTGATTATCAAGAACGTAAAGGCGGGCGTTATTAATCGCTTTGCCGATATTTGTTGCGATATTCCCATGTTGATATCGCTTCTCTGTCGCACAAACAGTAACCTCGGTTGGACCATAAGAATTGAGGACAGAGCTATGACGGTTGAAATGTTCAAGAAAATCCAGCGAGGGGGATTCTCCGGCGGTCACTAATAACTGCAAGGAGGGTAAGTGCGAGCCAATTAACAGCTTGAGTATGGCTGGCGGTAAGGCCGCTATTTCAATGCCTTCTCGTTGAATGAGTTTTTCAATTGCCAGGGCATGACGTTCTGTTTCGCTGCAAAGGTAAAGCGTCAGGCCATTAAATAAACTGGGGAAGAGTTCGAAAACAGAGCCATCAAACACATAGGCGGCAAACATTAAGGATTTTTTTCTCTTGGCGGCATCAAAAATGTCTGCTTGTGCCGCCGCCATATGAGCTACATTTTTGTGTTCAATCATGACGCCTTTCGGCTGTCCGGTGGTACCTGAGGTATAGATGATATAGGCCAAATCTGAGGATTTGTTTGCCGATGCCGGATTGTCCACGGGCTGGCCCGCGGTAATTATCGGATCATCCGTTGCTATCAGTGTCGGCTGTTCCACGAGTGCCTGACTGTATGCCGTCAACGTTATCAAGTGTCGCTGTTGGGTCAATATGCAGGAAGTTGCCGTGTCAGCTAGGATAAACTGGACTCGTTCTGATGGATATTCTGGTGAAATGGGCACATAAGCGCCTCCGGCTTTCAATACCGCCAAAATACTGATGATCATTTCCAGACTGCGGTCAAGGTAGAGAGCGATGGGGGTATCCGCTTGCACAGGGGTATGATGGTGTTGCTGACACTGTTCACGGATCACATAAGCCAGTTGGTTTGACTGTTGGTTAAGCTGGCGGTAGGTCAGGGATTCGCCTTCAAACACCAGCGCCACGTTATCTGGTGTGCTTTCCACCTGGGCTTCAAACAGTTGTTGCAGGGTTTTATCCTGCGGGTAAGGCGCATCGGTCTGATTCCAGCGGTGCAGCAGGGTATGGCGCTCCTGAGCAGACAGGATATTCAGCCCGGCCAGCGATTGTGTCTGGTCTGCCACGAAGGCTGCCAGCACCCGCTGATAAATCTCTGCCAGTCTCACGATAGTGGTCTCGGCAAACAGGTTGACGGCGTAATTCAGGCACCCGGTAATATTGGTTTGTCCGTCGGATAAAAACAGGCTCAGGTCAAACTTGGCGGGGCTGTATAATGGTTCATCCGGTGTCACCGGCCTGAATGGCAGACGGTTGTCTGGTGGATTTTCTTTAAAGCTTTGCAGCCCAAACATCACCTGAAAAATCGGATGGCGGGCGGTGTCACGCTCAATATCCAGTGTTTCGACCAGCTGTTCAAACGGCATGTCCTGATGGACCTTAGCCTCTGTTACCCGCTGATGGGTCTGTTGAATCAGTGCTTTCACACTGGCGGTTTGTTGAAGTTGTATCCTTAAGGCCAGTGAGTTGACAAACATCCCAATCAGGGGCTGAGTTTGGGCATGGTGTCGGTTATCCGTCGGCGTCCCCAGAACGATATCATTTTGTCCGGATAATTTTGCCAGCGTGAGATAAAAGGCACTGAGCAGCACGGTATACAGGGTGGTTTCCTGTGCTTTTGCCAGATGCCTTAACTGTTCAGACAGCCGGGTGTTCAGCCCAAATTTGAAATCCCGTCCCTGATAATTCACCCGTGTGGGTCTGGGATAATCGGTGGGCAAGATTAGTGATTCATAACCGGACAGGGCTTGTTGCCAGTAAGCGAGTTGGTGTTCACGGACATCGCCCTGTAAATAGTCCCGTTGCCAGGCAGCGTAATCGCCGTAGGTAATCTCCAGCGGAGGAAGCTGGCTGTCACGGCCTTCCCGTAAGGCGTGGTAAATCTCTGCCAGTTCAGCCATAAAGATATCGACCGACCAGCCGTCAATGGCGATATGGTGCCAGAGCATTAATAAGTAGGGTCGGCCAGACACCGAATAATGGCGCAGGCGCAGGCTAGGTTCTGCGGTCAAATCAAACGGGGTGGCTATTTCAGCCCGCACTGTGCTCAACAGCGTGCCAGCATTTTCACAGGGCTGGGACTGGATAACCAAATTTCTGTCCAGTTTCTGCGGGTAAACCTGTCCGTCATCATTGCTGCGGTACACCATCTTCATTACAGCATGGCGCTCAGCCAGCCGGTTAATGGCGGTTTCCAGCAGAGGCAGACAGGCATCATTATCCAGTTGAACCAGATAGGGGATATGGTAGGTATCGGAGCCTTGTTCAAATTGCTCGATAAAGAGCATCCGCTCCTGAGCAAACGATAAGGGATAACGCTCTCGTGCCAGATGAGGGATAACCGTATAAATCTGCTGTTCCATCTGGGTTGTCAGGCCCGCGATGGTTTTCAGCGCAAACAACTGAGCCAGTGAGACCTCGGTTGCCAGTATGCGGCGGATGGCGGTGGTCAGCCGAATTGCCGTCAGGGAGTTGCCCCCGATACGGAAGAAATTGTCCTCGATGCCCACCCGCTCCAGTCCCAATACGTCCTGCCAAATGGCACACAGTTGGGTTTCCAGCGCATTGCGGGGCGCGACGTAGCTATCACGATCCTCCCAGACTGGCTCAGGTAAGGCGTGGCGATCCAGTTTGCCGTTCAGAGTCAGAGGCACCGCATCAATAAAGGTAAAGCTGGCCGGCAGCATGTATTCCGGCAGGCGGGAAGAGAGATGCCCAGTCAGGCTGTCATCAGACAATTCCCCAGTCGTCACCAGATACGCGACCAGTATTTTATGGCCGTTATGCTCACGGTCAATCACCACCGCCTGTTTGACTTGAGGATGAGTCGCAAGGGCAGTCTCAATTTCGCCTAGTTCAATGCGATAACCACGAATTTTGACCTGAAAATCATTGCGCCCGAGATATTCCAGAGTGCCATCCGGCCGCCAGCGGACTAGATCACCGGTTTTATACAGACGGGTATAACCGCGAACCTTGTCTGCTGCGGTGGCAAATCGGTTTTCTACAAAACGTTCGGCGGTCAGTTCCGGCCGGTTTAAATACCCCCGTGCCAGCCCGGCTCCACCGATATACAGTTCTCCCGGAGCACCGATAGGAGACAGATTGCCGTGATTATCAAGAACATAAAGGCGGACATTATTAATCGCTTTACCAATGTTTGTTGCAATATCCCCCCGTTGATACAGCTTCCCTGTCGCACAAACGGTCGCTTCTGTCGGGCCGTAAGCATTCAGTATGCCGTTGTGTTGACTGAAATATTCAAGAAAATCGGAAGAAGGTGATTCGC
>NZ_PUWT01000125.1:0-1773 GCF_002968995.1 Photorhabdus hindustanensis | reverse complement strand
TGATTAAGGTAATCACTGATATGGCGGTCAACAGTGGTCTGATGGAGTCGCAATGCCTGGGCTATCATCATAGAACTCCACCCTTCAGAAGCCAGAAGGATAGCTTTTATTCTGTCTCGTACCTGACCATCACGAGTGGTGTCGTGAAGATGTTCAAGTTTGATTTTTTGTTCTGATGTAATAAATATTTTCATAGCGAGGATAATGATCTCCATTTCAGATAAAATCAAGCATCTTCAATGATTACGGGTATATACCAAAACCATTTAAATAGTAATCTAATTGATTTTTTAGATTACTTTTCCTATAACGTTTACTTAGATTTATCACATCCATTCCAGTAATAAAGTTATAAAAATTAACATTATCCGATATATAAAAGCCATGCCGTTGCAAACTAAATTTATGCTTTTCTCCCTTTTTTATAAAGTTAACTATTCCTTTTTTAACTTTATTTACACCAGCAATACTTGAAAGAAAAGTCGTTTTACCAGACCCATTAATTCCCGCAATACGGTTTAGTCCAACACCAAAATTACAATTAACCCCTGAGAAAATAGTCTTACTATTAATAACAACTTCCAACCCAACAACTTCAAGCATAAATATCTCCTAAAAATAACGTAAAAAACAAAAACAAACAAAGAAATACAATTTCTTCTCATCAGGCGAAAAAGGAAAAAGCCTGTCAAGAAAGGCGTCCCCAAACGCCCAGTAAATAAAATAGAGAAATAATAAGGACAGCGTTATCTTCAATATTTTCATACAGACAGTTCCTGTTTATCACAGTAATGCTGTAAGGCCAGTATTCCTTATTCTTCCTACTGGCCCACGGTCAATGGTTTTTACTGGAAACTCTGTTAGCACTACTTTATTTTCCAGTAGTCTATTGTTTGGCGATGAAGGTCAATTCGCCCATCAGGATATTCAACCCATTCTCCCCTTCCGTTAGTGACAGTAATTTTTGGCATCTTGGTTTCATCCAGTTTAGGCTTAAAGATAATTTTCCATTCCGCTCCTGGAATTAATTTCAGCCGAAAAGGAAACGAACTCACCACACCTTGTAAGTATATACGTTTCGGAAATCCTTCAGTTAAATCTAAAACAGGGTAAATAACTGGTCTGTAATCTATAGTATTCAATGCACGAGTCTCAGAGGCTTCAGAGTAATTTTCTCGTTCAGCATCGTTAATAAAAGCGGTTAAACCTGTCCCCGAATAGGGAACCGCATCTTTCACCAAATGGCTGACATCGGTATAATTAACCGATACATAAGCCCGCTCAATTTTCCATTTACACCAGCCTCCGCCACTAAAAGGCAATTTCGTCTGAAAATAACCGGTTCGCGCATCAGCTTTTACATCCAAACCTAGGCTATGATAAGTCGGTACTTTAAAAGGCGACATACCCGCATCAAATTGATATTTTAAGCAATCTTTTGACTTATATATAGCTGCTACATATGGCTCAGTGTGCTTCGGAGCCATTCCTTCTACCGTAATCAACTGCCCCTTTCCGACAGATGAAAAGGGAAGCAGCCAGTTAAAAAAGGCGTCGCCAAACGCCCAGTAAATAAAATAGAGAAATAATAAGGACAGCGTTATCTTCAATATTTTCATACTGATAATTCCTGTTTATCACAGTAATGCTGTAAGGCCAGTTCCCCTTGTTCTTCCTGCTGGCTGACCGTCAGTGATTTTATTAACTGCTTATCCATATCCAAAAAATAGAGATTTCGGTAGTAAACATTGTCAGGGATAAGCATCTTATAAC
>NZ_PUWT01000124.1:0-5765 GCF_002968995.1 Photorhabdus hindustanensis | reverse complement strand
TGCAGAAATTACCATTAATCTGTAATCTGTAATCTGTAATCTGTAATCTGTAATCTGTAATCTGTAATCTGTAATCTGTAATCTGTAATCTGTAATCTGTAATCTGTAATCTGTAATCTGTAATCTGTAAATAGGTTGCCACTTTTTTATCAAAAGTGGCAATAATGACTTGCGTGAAACACCGATTATACAAATTATTTTCTATAAAATGTGAATAAAATCCTCTATGATGAAAAAATATAATAAAAAATGCGAATAAATTCAGCAATAAAAATATTAACCTATCGTTATTATAATCCCAATTATTTAAAACAGAAAAAAATACTAACCCCAACGCTGTCGCAAATGGGGTAATAACCTGATGAACATCCATTTTCTCAATAAATTTCATTATGTTACTCGACTAATAATACCTGCCCTGTTTTCAACTGTTTGACATTTGGCAACCAAAGTCTTCCCCAGCTACCCGTGCAATGACATCCATAAACTTCTTTTATATTTTCTTTTATGAAAAATTCTCTGATCTTCAATAACTCTGTCGGTAACGCTCTCCTTAAATGCAATCCTCCTATTACTGCGAATACTTTGTCCACACCGGTAATCATTTTGGCGTGGTTAATGATTTCACAAATACCTGAATGACCACAGCCAATGATAATCACCAGTCCATTATCACTTTTCCAAATTAATGCACTATCATCCAATATATAATCATTAGCCCAACAGCTCTTTCTAATTAATCCATAGGATTTACGATGACTGTTTGCTATTTCTCCTGAAAAAATAAATCGCTCACTTATTTTCATATGCGATTTCGTCAAACGAAATAAAACTCTCTTCTTAACTCTTTTATTAATTTTACCCGATATTTTTTTGAATTTTAAGACACTCTTTTTATTGAACATCACACCATAATATTTCTCGCTTAATGCATCAGGGTGACATATTAATTTAGCATTATGAGGAAAATAGTTAACACCACCTATATGGTCAGAATGCCCATGAGAGATAACAATTTTGGATATATCATCAATAGATATTCCCATCCTATTTGCATTCTCAATATAGCTACCATCTGGACCGGTATCAAAAATTATCTTCTCTTCACCATCCTCAAGTAAAAGACTCAGACCAGGCTTAGCTATCAAATATGAATCAGATGTTTTATTTTCCAAGAGTACAGTTATTTTTAATGACATAGCATATCCATTAGTTTTGTTGAAGTAATTAATCTATTAAACGATACGGGTAACAATAGCATTGACGTACATCAATAAAATAATGAAAAGCCATTATATCGTCACATTTTTATAAGCAGATCACAAATTACCCCTCCTCTGCTAGCCATTAATTTTTCAACATAAAATGATTATCTCTCTATCATATTTATTGTCTTGCAATATTAACACACAAATATTATACCTTACTGTACAACATATTTTTAAAGGTAGAGACAAATATATTATTAAAAATAAAACTCAACGATAGGTTATTCAAACCATTTAATCCAATTCACTATACTAATACCTAGTGTAGTTGACAATGCTTAATTTGAAATATCACTATAAAGCCAGTAATTGACTTACATGACCGCACTCATTTTATCTATATTATAAGATAAAAATATAATATATTTACCAGATATAATTTGACTTTACATTACATAAAAACATTTAAATAGAATAGTTAATAATTATCGTTATATACAAACATCATCTGTCGTTATAAACATAATCTATTAACTTATATCCAACCATTATTAACACCGTTATTAATACGACAACAAAAATATATTATTTTATGTAAAATATAGAATTAATATATTTAAAAATAATTGGTAGATTCACATAATAAGCGCAACATCGTTACTCTGGAAGTCAACATATCCGTAGTCCTTTAAATAATTCATTGGGTGTTTTACCACCCCTAGTTTTTCAAGAACGATTACTTAATCGGTTTACCACAAAATTTAATTCCTTTGGAAAGTATTGCCTGATTAACCCATTGATATTTTCATTGTTTCCCCCTTCTCAAAGTGAGCAATGACGCCAACAAATCATGCTATTTATCCCACACAATTAGAAAGGATTTAGGTTAAGTGATCTTCTGGCAAATCGAGCGGCAGCTAAAAAGCAAGATTGGCATGGATAAATAAGTCAGAAAAGGTAATACCTCATCATAAATTAACGATAACCGTCACATTAAAAGTAATTTCATACCGAAATCAATCATCATAAATGTGATGTAAATCACACCATAAAAACAAAAGAAGTAAAATTAATTTGAAATTATTAATGCTGGTTATTAAATGATTAATATTAATCTATTTTTTATACAATACTGTCACAAAATAATCACATTGGCCTGTTTTTTGCTTTGTCATATAACCTCTTGTTTTTGCTGCTATCTTAACCAACCCCCTATTTTAGTTGCCCGGTTGATAATCAACCCTAAATATTGATCGTTAAGTTAAATTCGTGGTTAATGCTGTTTCGACATTGTGGAATAGAAAGTCAATGAAAAGCAGTATCTTGGTATTAACGGTTTTTTGTAGCGTAGCCTCAGGCAGTCAAGCCGCCGACATCGCAGATCAACAACTCATTCATCAACAGGCCCGTCAGCACGCGCTGGAAGCTCAATTAGCCCCGCCGCCTGCGGAAGTTCATCTGTCGGTACCGGAAACCGGGGAGTCAGCCGCCTTTGCGGTGGAAACCCCCTGTTTTCCTGTCACCCATGTTGTATTGGCCGGCACCGAAAATTTTCCACACTGGCTACCGTTCCGACGTGTCGCCCAACAGGGCGAAAACCATTGCCTGGGCGATAAAGGCATTAGCCGGCTGATAACCCAGTTGCAAGATCAGCTCATTAATCACGGCTATGTCACCAGCCGGGTTCTGGTCCCTCCCCAGGATTTGCGTACCCAAACGCTAAGACTGGTGATGATACCGGGCAACATCCGGCATATTCGCTATACCCCGGATAGCGGCCATTATATTCAACGCATCACGCCCTTTCCCGCGCGTGAAGACAAGCTGTTGGATTTACGGGATATTGAGCAGGGATTGGAAAACTTGCAACGTTTCCCGACCGTGCAGGCGGAGATGAACATTGTCCCGGCAGCGCAGCCGGGGGAGAGCGATATTGTGCTGGACTGGCGTCAGTCCCGGCACTGGCGAGTCGCCACGTATCTGGATGATACCGGCTCCAAAAGCACCGGGCGTTATCAGGGCGGTTTAACCTTCTTTCTGGATAACCCGCTGGCGTTAAGCGACCTGTTCTATCTCTCCGGTGGCCGCGATATTCACTCATCTGCCGGGAAAGGCAGCCAAAACGACACGCTCTATTACTCCCTGCCGTTCGGCTACTGGATGGCGAGCGTGACGGCCAGTCATTACGATTATACCCAGACGATAGCCGGGCTGAATCAGGCGATCCAATACCGGGGCAAAAGCCAAAACCTGGCGGTCCAGCTTAGCCGGGTGCTGCATCGTAACGCCGACCTCACGGCCAACACCCTGAACAATACCGGCACCGGGCGCATTTACGGGGACCAGATCGCCCTCCAGACGGGCACGTTGAATAACACCGCGCAGGATGGCAAAGCCGCCGTGATTGCGGCGCGTGACCGGCTGGATATCGGCACCGGAACACTGAACAACCGTGACCATGCCCAGATTTACAGCGTGGGCGACATGCGCATCGGCGGCCGGTTGGATAATACCCTGACGGCTACCGGTCAGGCACGAGAGCTCAATAACCACGCGGCGACGATTGAAGCCGGGCGCCACTTGAAGATGAATGCCGACCAGATTAACAACACCAACGCCGGGTTGGTCACTCAGGTCGTCGAAACGGAAAAATCTCAGCATCACGACGCGGTATTAAGCGGCCAGACCACCCGTTACGACTGGTCGCAGGTGGACACTTCCCAACACAATAAATACGGCGTACACGATGCCATCATGCCGGACGGCAGTCGCAGTAATGACTTTTATGAATATCAGTACACCCGTACCGTCAAGGAAACTCAAGTCAAACAGAGTGACCCCGGTAAAATTCTGGCCGGCGGCAATATGACGCTCAACAGTGCGCAGGTCACCAATCACGACAGCCAAATTATCGCCGGTGGGGCGCTGGATGGAGAAATCGGCGAATTGCACAATATTGCCACTCAGGGCGAACGCATCACTACCGATGAAGGTCGCCAAACCCGCTGGTACGCCAAAAAGACCAGACACAAAAAGTTCGGGTTCGGTGGCACCAAAACCTCGCAGGGGAAAAGCCGCAGCAATTATGCCCCCGCCCCAGTGATAGAAACGATTGACCTGAAAACGCTGGCCTGGCAGGCGCATACCCGTCCACAGGGTACCGATATCACGATTACAGACCGACAAACCGGTCAGATACATTCTGCCCCCACGGCGGTCGCGCCGGTGAACGGTATCAAAAATCAGCCACTGGTCTTGCCGCCCGGTCAGCCGTTTGAACTGAGTTTGCCCCCGGAGACCGTCAAAGGACAAACTGTCGACCCGGTGATACGCGTGGTGACCCCCGATACTCGCCTGCCGGATAACAGCCTGTATACCGTGCAGCCGGGCAGTGACAGCCACTATCTGGTCGAGACCGACCCGAAATTTACCCAGTATAAACAGTGGCTGGGTTCTGACTATATGCGGCAACAATTAACTCACGACCCGGCGCTGGTCCACAAACGCCTGGGCGATGGGTTCTACGAACAGCGTCTGGTGCGCGACCAAATCACCCAACTGACCGGCCAGCGCTATCTGCCCGGCTACAATAACGACGAAGCCCAGTTTAAAGCGCTGATGGATGCGGGTATCGCCTTTGGCAAACAGCAGCAATTAACGCCGGGCGTGGCGCTGAGTCCGGCGCAGATGGCGTTGCTGACCTCAGACATTATCTGGCTGACTAACCAAACCGTGACCCTGCCGGATGGCACGACCGAGGTGGTCACCGTGCCGCAGGTTTATGCCCGCGTCCGTCAGGGCGACCTGAGCAGTGACGGCGCTTTGCTGGCCGGGAATACCGTGGCGCTCAACAATCAGGGCGATATCACCAACAGCGGCACGATTAGCGGGCGTGACGTCACCCAACTGACCGCCAACAATTTGACCAACAGCGGCTTTATTCGCGGCGGCAAAGTGGATGTGACGACCCAACAAACGCTTACTAACCGGGGCGGCCAGATTCAGGGGGATGACCGGGTGACTCTGAAAGGCCGGGATATCATCAGTGCATCGACGGTGCGCGGGGATGAGGCTAACCGCTGGTTAGACCGTCCAGCGGGCATCTATGTGCAGAATGATAAAGGCGCCTTATCGCTGAGCGCCATCAACAATGTGCAATTAACCGCCAGTGACGTCAAGAATGCCGGTAAAGACGGTCACACCGAGATAACCGCAGGCCATGACCTGACGCTGGACGTCTTAAGCACGAGCCGTACAGAGCAAGGGAATTGGGGGAAAGATAACTATCGCCATCTGACCCAACAACAGGATATCGGCAGCCAGATAACCGGCGCCGGTGAGGTGACCCTGCAAGCCGGGCAGGATTTGAACGCCACCGCCGCCCACGTCAACGCCGGTCGACAACTCTGCTATGCAATTGAATGAGTTGTAGCGAGCTGGCTCCTGCCTCAAAAAAGTTTTGTTGTACGTTAATAGGATGATTTGTTATGGACAAAAATAGATGTTGAATTTCGCTGCATATTTGTGGGTCATATCCCTCTGAACGCAGTGATGGCG
>NZ_PUWT01000123.1:0-2196 GCF_002968995.1 Photorhabdus hindustanensis | reverse complement strand
ATGTCGCAAGAACCTGGCTTCCTCAATTGCTGCTTCAATATCAGTGAAGATTGTCATGCCGTAGCCTCTTCAATTTCTCATCAAACTCAGCTTTGATCGCTTTGCACTCTTCGATAGTCCATCTATGCCGATCATGATTACTCTCGATAGCTTCTACTGACTCAATGCCAATCCGCTCAATAAGCTCAACTCGATATGGAACCAGGTTCCCCGAGTGATGCTGATTACAGACAATGCATTGCCGTTGAATATTGCGCTCATCAAAGCGAAGCTGGGGTGCTGCTGACGTCGTTCTATAGTGCCCTGCGTCCCATCGAGAAGATTCACATGTCCCACATGAAACACAGGGCTTATCTTTGTCGCGATAACGAATATATGCATTAACAGAACGTTGGGCTTGCTGAATAAAATAACTGCGGGGCTTTACTGCTAATCGACGGGCTTTGAGTTTATCTTTCTTCTCTGCTAATTCTTGCTGCTGTTTCTTTTTAAGTTCCCGCTCTGCTAATTCCTGTTTCTTTTTTCGGTCTTTCCTGCCTTTAGCTGCTGCACATTCAATTGAACACGTATTTTGTAATTGCCGAACGGGTTGATATTCTTTATGACACTCCTTGCACTCTCTTATTCGAAGTTTTTTCATTTCTATTTCTCCGTCTATCCCACTTTGATTTCAATAGTTCATGAACGTAATCAAAAGTTTTAACTTCTGACTCTGCGGGAACTGGCTTTGATTTTTTATTAGATGGGACTTTATAGATTAGATTATTGATGACTCGCTGAGTCTGTGATGTTTGCTGACTCATTTAATTTATTTCCATCTTTCAGTATTAACGTCCCAACACAGCGAAGAACGCAACTATCGCAAATATCACTGTTATTCATTCCTGAAACTATTGCATTTACTTCATCTTGTGATTTACCGCAGAAATTACACCAATGTTTGTTATTTGCTATCATTTATCTTGCTCCTGTTTTAATTTCATATATTCGCTGTTATCCGGTATTGTCACGAAACAGCCAATACTCACAGCCCATTGCTCAACTTGGCTCATGAAATAGAACATCTCGCCAGTATCCAATTTTGATGTGTGCCGAAGCGTCCTGACGTGCTCTACTTCCTGAGTACTGAAATCCACGCGATCAATAACTTCATAGCCAAGAAATGTATGCTTCAACATTTCTTTAACTTCTTCTGATGAATATGTAGCACCGTTAGCACACAAATAACGACTTATTTCACCAAACCACAAATGGGCCGTTGCATTTTGAGATAATGAGCGTTTATTCTTCCAAGGCTTAATAGTAATGCGGTGCGGTTGTTTAGTTTCAAGTGTTTCTTTGAGTATTTCCCATGCCTGAGATTTATTCGATTCGTGAAAACAAAAATCAGCTTCCATTTATCCCCCATTATTTACTTTCTTATTCCATGCAGCCTCTGATTCTTCCAATGTGAAATAATGTTTACCTTCATTTTGACAGCGCAAGCATTTATGATAATGCCACCTGCCTTTACTTTCATCGTTATAATCACGCAATACCCAGCAATTGATAGCTTTTCCACCGCATCTACAGGTAACGTAAGACCTTTCTTCATTCATATCAAAAATCCTTCCTATTTTTTTATCTCTGTAACTGCTCTTGAAACACTTTGGCACCATTAATCAGCATATCGTTGAAATCCCCTGTTTCGGGCCAACGGATACTGACTAGTTCAACATCGTTATTACTCAGAATGTTTTTATTACCACATTCGAACGCCGCCGCTAGTCCCGTGCCGTTACTATCTCTGTCAGCAAATATAATCAAATGTTTCACTCCCTTGGGAGCGCGGAACTTCCGCAAAAACCCGGCATTCAGTGTTGACCAGGTGTTGCAACCGTATATCTGTTTACATGACAATGCTGTCTCTATCCCTTCGGCGATCCCTAGTGTGGACGAAACCGGAAACATGCGAATAGCAATGGAATTAGCAAAGTTAAGATAGTTATCTTCCTGTAGTTTCAGCATGCGCTTATTGCCATCGAAATCCGCTTTTTTCTCTCCGTCTAACACAGTTCTGTGGAGGTAACAGCCCGCCCCTTTATCGTCAGTTGCTATTGACCAAACGGCCTGTTTCTTGCCGAACGGCGTTTTTTCGTCAGCATTAAAACGAATGTGGCCGACTGGTAATTCGAATATGCCGCGACTGAATAAATA
>NZ_PUWT01000122.1:0-4993 GCF_002968995.1 Photorhabdus hindustanensis | reverse complement strand
CCGCCAGGCCCGAACCCGCCGTGACCGCAGCGACCGCAATCGCAATCACCGCACCCACTACGGGGTTTAAGCTTTCGCTTTTTTTGTCCCAGCTACTGTAAGCGTCCTTAACCTGATTCCACTGGACATCATTGCGGTTTTGAATATTTTTCAACCATTCGGTGCCGGGGGTGTTACCCAGTACTCCTAACGCGTCTTCCAGTAACTGCCCCTCTTTTACTTTCACATCCGCATTGATGCCTTTCGCCGCATCCACCGTCAGCGTACCGCCAACATGCACTGACGGGATTATCCAGGTCTCTTCACGATGACCTTTATCGCGCTGTGTAATAAAAAAGCCTTTTGATGTCGTGATGGTCTGCTCAAAATCAATATTGGGCATCGCCTTGAAGTTCACTTTCCCTGTCTGGCTGGTGATTTTCGCGTTTTTACTGGTCTCTATCCGACTCGCTTCCAATGTCACCTCATCTTTTGCCATCAGGTTAATATCACCCCCGGCCGTAAATTCCGTGACTTTGTTGGTCTTCTTGATTTGTACTCGATGTTCTGTTTTAGACCCAAACACTTTACACGACTTTATGGGGCCAAAACCTTTACAGCTTTTCTCTGTTTCTTCCCGTTTATAAACTTCTTCCATCGCTTGCGCATAGAGAAAACCACCTGTTGCCGCGATATCCATTACACCCTTGGCGATTAATTCCGTCGCCTGGAATAAAATACTGCCTTGGGAGCGAATCGTTAATGCGCCGCCACTATTCAGCCGGCTGGCGTGTTGCGTAAAGCGCTCAATATTCCCCTCGCGGATAAATTCTTGCCGCGATTCAAAACGAACATTTCCACCCGCGGAAAGCCGCATATCATTGCCGGATGTCAAGCTGGCCCCGGATGTCAGCAGGTTGCCTGCCGCAACTAATGTGAGATTTTGGGCCGCGTTGATGGCGCTGGCAGCATAAAGGTACTGTTTATCACCATCATTAATCGGCGAATATTTCCGGGCAGAGAACAGTAAATCCCGGCCAGCGTTAATCGATACATTTCCTTTAGTCGATGTTAATCTCGCGATACCCGCGATATCTTCCCCCGCACTGAGTTGCAGGTGATCACCCGCGGTAATTTGCGTACCTAATTCAGCGAATTTGTCTAATCCATCTAATTCGGATAAATAAAACAGGCTCTCTGGCGTATTAGGGCGAGAGATATCAATATCACGGCCCGCACTGAGCATGACTTGTTGCCCCGCCCGGATACCAGCTTGCCGCAACATTAAATCATTTCCCGCAAACAGATTAATATTGCCCGCAGCGTTCAATTGGCTTCGACTGGCATTCAGGTTACGACCCGCACTTAATGTCAGGTTTTGTGATTTATCCAACCGGGTACCGGAGAGATCCAGATCGTTGCCTGCTGAAATCCGCAAATGATTATCGGCCGAAATTGAGGCCAATAACTCATGAGACCGATTCCGTCCCATTTGGATGTCGCCTTCCCGCACCAGAAGTTCAACATTTTCTCCCTTTAACTCTGCCTGACGGGCGGTGATATCTTTGCCCGCAATTAAGGTCAGATTTTTATTTGCCGCTAATTTAACCCGGTCGGCATTAATTTCACTCCCCGCGTTTAATGTCATATTGTTGGCTTTATCGAACAAAAGATCCTGGATATTCAGTTCGTGTCCCGCAAACATCTGCACATTATTGCTGGCCGAAATACGCGAATCATGCCCGCCCATTTGAATGTTGCCTTCACGCGTGAGAAGCTCAATATTTTCCCCTTTCAGTTCAGTTTGACGGGCGGTGATACCTTTGCCCGCAATGAGGGTCAGATTTTTCTGTGCGGCCAATTTAACTTGGCTGGCATCAATTTCATGACCCGCGTTTAACGTTATCGTGTTTGATTTATCGAACAAAAGGTCATACAGATCCAGTTTGTGATCCGCCAATATCCGCAAATTGTTGCTGGCCGAAATACGCGAACCGTCCCCCCACATCCGAATGTCGCCTTCGCGTGTAAGCAGTTCAATATTTTCTCCCTTCAACCCGACTTGAAATGCCTCAATATCTTTGCCCGCAATCAAGGTCAGATTTCTCTTTGCCTCCAGTGTATTTTGGCGGGCATTTATTCCACGTTCAGCGATGACGGACAGATCATTGTCCGCCTTGAAGTATCCCATGCTGATAATTTCACCGGCATGAAGCAGAATATTTTTCGCCGAGATGAACGCAGTTCCGTTGAATTGATTAATAAAATCAGCCACCACATTCAGATCGGCTGAGAGTTTACCGTCCATCCCGCTGTTAAAATCGTGACCGGTTAAGATGAGATTTTTCTTCGCATGAAACTGGCTTTGGCTGTTATCCAGTTTTGTCGCATTGATATAAGCGTTCATTCCCGCAGAGACGCTGGCATTCCAAGCATTATTTAACGCTTTTGTGCGAATAATAATATCGCCGCTATGGGTTTTCAGCGTCGCTGAAGTGTTGTTAATTTCAGTGCTTAAGTTACCGCTCGCGTCTTTTTGCAACCAGAGATGGTTATTTGCCTGAATCAGTCCCTTATTCCGATTGTATAAATGGTCGATAAATAACCGCATGTCACCTTCTGCGATAATCTTACCGGTGTTGTTCAGCGTGTTCGCGGCAAGCGTGATATCTTTGCCTGCCTGTACATGACTCGGTTCCGCCGTTTTAATGCTTTTACTGCTAACGGTTATGTCTGTTTTAGCCTGCACATTTCCTAGCGTCACCTCTCCATCAGCGGTCAAACGGATGTCGCCTTGCGTTGCGGTCAGGTTGGTCAGGCTAACTTCCTTACCCGGTTCGGTACTCACCAGACGGATTTTATTAGCATACATTCCCCCCAATGATCCGGTATCAATCGCTTTCCAAGAGGTATCACCCTCGCCTGCAATAGGGACAAGGGTCCCGCGTTTGAAATCAATCCGGTTGGGGCCTTGTGTCAGTGTCAGGTTTTTCGCCTGCACTTTGCCGTTAAGTATCGCGGCCCGGCTGATAATATCGACATCATCCTGCGCCGTCGCATCCAGCCCCTTTTCATCAAAGGTTATGGCGCCTTTTTTCACCTCTAAAGCCGCTAATGCGCCCTCTTTATCAAACACCGGCTTACCCGTCGATAAGGTGACAGCCGGGGTATTGATAAAGCCACAGCCATTACAGGTTATGCCGTTCGGGTTGGCGATGAAGACAGCAGCTTTTTGCCCCACCACTTCCAACAGGCCCTGTAGATTTGAGGCTAAAGTCCCCACCACTTCATTAATAATCAACTCAGCCGATTTACCGTTAAAGTGAGGGTTTGCCCCAATTTGTCCCGCCAGTACGGATTGGGTAGCTTCGGTAGCGTTATTGAGCACCAGCCCGGCAGCCCCAATATTAAATTCCTGATAACGGTTATGTGAAATACCTCGAGAATTAGGCGCTGCAATATGGATAATAGGCAGGTTATTTCTCACGGCAATCCGCGTTCGTTTATCCGCCAGTTGAATCCCGGGTATTCCACCGGCTATTTCTGGGATATTGATGGTCAGTTGGGGGGCATTGCCTAATGCAAGATCAATCAACGCCGAAGTCACCGGGGTATATTTCCCGTCGGCTAAGCGCAACGCGGTACTATATTGGGCGACTGTGGTCGCGCCTTCTGCCGATAATGCTGTCTCCTTCATATTGCTGCCGGCAATCAAGGTTAAATTGTTGCCGGCAGTAACCTTGCCAATATTAATCGAACCACCACTGGTCAGGGTAATATCTTTCCCGGCGGTCAGGGAAATCCCATCCAAATTTATCCCCCATCCAGCGTGAAGATCAATATTCTCATCCGCTACCAAAGGCTGATTAGTATTAACCCAACCATTACCTGCTAAAAAGATATTTTTCGCCCGGTTAATTAGCGTATTTGAAAGCGATATTCCCTGTTCAGACAGAATATGTAATGTATTAACCGCAGAAATAGTAGATAGCGCCTGTGTGCCTGCCGTAGCGGAATTATCTCCTCCAGATGAAACATAAATACCACCACCGCTGGAGATTAAGGTAATGTCATGACCTGAAATATCAGTGCCACGCACCGTAAAACTGTTCTTTCCCTGTAGCAGAACCTGGTTCCCGGCGGTGACATTTCCCCCATTTAAAGACAAGGTTTTCGCTTTAATGGCGATATCACCGTCGGCGCCAATTCGTCCCCAATGCTGCAATGTGTCGGTTGTCAACATCAGATGCTGACCGGCTTGCATATGACTTTGTTTCGCCGTTTCAATGTCTTTACCGTTAACGGTGATATCCGTTTTAGCCTGTACATCCCCCAGAATCACCTTGCCATCCGCCGTCAGACTGATGTCGCCTTGGGTTGCCGTCAGGTTAGTCAGATTGACAGCCTTACCCGGCTCGGTACTCACCAGACGGATTTTATTGGCATACATTCCCCCCAATAACCCGGTATCAATCGCTTTCCAAGGGGTATAACCTTCCTCTGCAATAGGGACAAGGGTCCCGCGTTTGAAATCAATCCGGTTGGGGCCTTGTGTCAATGTCAGGTTTTTCGCCTGTAGTTTACCGTTAAGCTTAGTGGTCCGGCTGATGATATCGATAGAATCTTGCGCCGTCGCATCCAGCCCCTTTTCACCCAAGGTGATGGCGCCTTTTTTTACTTCCAGAGCCGCTAACGCGCCCTCTTTATCAAACACCGGTTTACCGGTCGATAAGGTGACAGCCGGGGTATTAACAAAACTACAGCCATTACAGGTAATGCCGTTCGGGTTGGCAATGAGGATATCGGCTTTTTGCCCTACGACTTCCAACAGCCCTTGCAAATTTGAGGCTAAGGCCCCCACGACTTCATTAATAATCAGCTCGGCTGATTTACCGTTGAAGTTAAGATTGGCGCCAATTTGCCCCGCCAACAGAGACTGCGTATTATGGGTCGCGTTATTAAATACTAATCCTGAGGTCCCAACATTAAATTCCTGATAACGGTTATGTGAAAC
>NZ_PUWT01000121.1:0-2332 GCF_002968995.1 Photorhabdus hindustanensis | reverse complement strand
GCTCCTGGTACCCGGGCAGATGGGTGCAAAACTGTTCCAGGGTCTGTTCATAGTAAGCGTGGTTATCCATGCCGGCGGGGACCGGGGTGCGGCTGACCACCAGATTGATGCCGCTGTCGTCCGGCAGCACAAAGACATTCATGGATTCATCCCGCCAGTTGTCTGGGATAGTCAGTGAGCCTTCATTCATTTGATAGGGGGTGTTTTCCATGTTTTTTCCGTTGTTGATTAAAATTAAGTTGATAGTCAGTAGCGGTCAGTTCACATTGACCTGTTTGCCATTGATGGTGATATTGGCCCCCTGAATGCTGATATTGCCGGCATTGGTTTTTTGGAATGGCATCTCGCTTCCCTATATCATTTTTGCGGTTTACAACGCACGGCACAGTGGTCCGGCAGCACTAATTGCGGCGTATAGTTATAAGCTACCCAAGGGTTAAAGAGTCTCGGGCAAGTTACGTCAAAACTATAAAGGCGCTGGCAGTCTGTGGCTGACAGTCTTATTGATAACCTGTATGAACAGGCAACGTCGGGGATATGCTATTGCTGTTTAAGCGTCTGGTTAAGATAACTCATCAGTCGTTTTATGTGTTTAATACCCAGCCAAAAACATATAATAAAAAATTCCTGTTGTCCCGTCTGTTTGGGTGATGACCATTTGATTAACTTAATAAATGTGACATAAATCCCAAATTTTTTTAACCCGCTGCGCTCACCCAACATCCGAATTTTATTCAATGGAAGCAATGATAAAACCTGAGGCTTCCCACAAGTAATCCTAAAAAAGCCAAGCGCAGCAACCTGACATGGGCATTAAATTCTTTTTTATCGCATTTTGCTACCACCGACGGGGTTTTAACGTTGTTTTCACTGTCTTTAATCTTTCGTTTTAGCGTTTTTTATTGACTTCGCCATGTTGAGATTAAATCATTTGGGGTGTCGTTTTTCATCGTGTTTGAAAGCAAGACGTGTCAGAAGTTTTCACTGATTCAGGTAAAATGAGATATGCTTTATCTGGATATGATAAAACCGTTGTTAAAAAGCCGGTTATGGTTTGTCCGTGTCGTTTTAACCTCGGGAAAAAGTAGTCAGTGTGTGATGAAAAAACAGCTGAAAACTTTAATCATTAACGGTGAAAACAGGTGATTAAGGTTTTTTAAAACCGGGTAAAAAATTCGCTGCCATATTGATATTGGCAGAGAAAAAATTAGGCAAAACCAGTCTTGAATTGATTAACAAAGTGACCGCGTTAATCCAGTAATAAGAGTAAAAATATTTAACAGGATTAACCCAATTAAGCTAATGTACTTAAATAAGCGGTTTTGCATGGGCTGTAAGGGGTTTACGAAAAACAGAGACAATCATTAAAGAAAATCGATAAGTTTTTAGATTGATTAGATTAGCATTATTAAACATGATGAAATCATCAGGCATTGAGTTTAAATATGATTAGCATCCCGGTTATCTGCTCGGGTTTTAAAGTTAAAAAATTAAATACAGAAAAAAGATAAAACCTCAACATTAGTTTTCAGTTTAATGAACACGGGGAAGTTAAATACGCATCGGGAAACGAAAAAACATTAGGTTGATAAAAACTGCTTAATCAAAACCATCTATTAGATGCATTTTTGCTTTAAAAAACAGGAAAAACCCAGGAATGATGGTTGTTTTACCGATGCCATTTTTTTTAACGTGATTAACTTTCTCTTTTTACTTGTATTTCCAGTTATTAGTGAATGCAAGCGTTTTTTATCGCTAATTAATTCATCTGGGGATTAAAAAAGCAGGTCTCCCATTAATGCCAACTTTTAAAAAGGGACAGCGTGAATAAAAAAGGTTTATTCATTACTATGATGATTTAAACGTGAGTATACAGAGAGATGAAAGATTTATATAAAAGGAAAATATGGTGTTAACTCAATAGATACTTTTTCATAAGGATAGGAAATTGCGGGTATAACCATTAACAAAGAATTAAAAAGAAATCAGCCGGTAAAAGAATATTACCCGGTCTGTTGATATTAACGTGTTTTCTCACGGTTATTTTACTCAGCAAGTTATAAACACAACGCAATAAAAAGAGGGGTAAAATGGTTAATGTATCAGGATTTAACCTCTAAACAGAGAGTTGATTATCCGAGAAAGTATAAGGGAATATCTTTAATATTATCAGGCTATTCACTGGCCTAATTTATGCGAAAAATAACCTATAGAAATCTTTCAGGGTTGAGAGTAAACAGCCTCAGCAAAGATAAAAAGCGGGTATGATTCACGTTGGTTAAATGTAACACACGATATGCCATGATGATTAAACTGAATAAAAATCAGGGAG
>NZ_PUWT01000120.1:0-3224 GCF_002968995.1 Photorhabdus hindustanensis | reverse complement strand
TTACCAAATTGGCTCAAGATTATGGTTAATTCGACGCCAAAAACTCACTACCGCCGTCGCGCTGAAAGCAGAAGATTATGCGCGTGAGGCGCTACAGTGGATGTTAGACGATGGCGTTGTCGCTTCTGTAAATATCAACACTCAAATCGTTTACCCAAATCGATTAAATATGATTATTCGCTATCAACGGCCAGGAAGAGAAGCCGAAGATCTGAGATTTTTCTGGGTATGGGAAAAGAATAATGCCATTCAAACGACAAACACTATCTGAATTGCGTGAGCAGAACCGCAGCTTTTTACAGTCTGAACTTGATGATGTTGGTACATTGCTGAGATATTCAAATATGGGCGTTCTTGCTGACATGGACGCCGGCATGGCCCATTTACACTACGGCTATCTTGACTATATCGCACTGCAAACTACGCCCTTTACCGCGACAGATGAACATCTTGCAGGTTGGGGGGCAATGAAAAAGGTCTTTCGCAAACCGGCTAACGCAGCCATTTGCAATGATTACCAGTTTACAGGTGTTGAGGGGGCAATGATTCCGGCAGGGACAATACTAAATCGGGGCGACGGTTATCAATACAAAACGCTTTATGACGTTCGTATAGCACAAGATGGCACCGCTAATGCATTAATAGCAGCAATTCTGCCGGACATTTCCGATGATGTCACAGGTGGAGGAAGCGCAGGTAATGCTGACGCGGGGACAGTGTTAACACTCGATCAAAGTATTGCCGGGGTTGACGTTCAGGGAAAAGCTGTAACACCGATTATCGGCGGGGCAGATATTGAAAATGAAGATGATTTTCGTTCCCGAATTCTTCTTGCGTACCAAGGGTTACTATCAGGCGGCTCTGATGATGACTACAAGCTGTGGGCTTTGTCCGTGCCGGGTGTTACTCGTGTGTGGATTCGCCGGCGAGCGATGGGTGCTGGTACCGTTGGTATCTATATCATGTGCGATAATAACGGAAAAGGCGGTTTCCCAACCGGTACTGATGGATTTTCTAAGCTGGAAAATTACGGTACGTCAGCAATGGGAGATCAAGCAAGAGTCGCTGATCATATCTACCCGTTACAGCCAGTCACTGCGTTGGTGTGGGTTTGCTCCCCAATTAAACGTAAAATTGACATTATAATCAACGGTATATCTTATGTTAGTCGTGATGTAACGAATGCTATTGCCGCAGCTATTGATAATGTATTTTTTGAAAGTGGAAATCCTGACGGAACCGGAAAAGTTCTTATTTCAGAATTGCAATATGCGATTGCTGATGTGCCAGGTACTGCGGGATTCGTCATCACAAATCCGACAAGCAATATCAAATTAGGGGTTGGAGAACTGCCGTTGCGAGGGGAGGTTATCTATACATGAGTCGATATAGCGTAGAAGACTATACATCAGCATTAAACGGATTGTTACCGTCTGGCTTAGCATGGACTCGTCAGCACTCATCTGTTATGAATGCAGTAACAAGAGCGATTGCGCATTCATATTACCGAAGTGATCGTGACGCATGGGGGTTAATTGAAGGTGCTTTCCCCGCAACAGCTACTATCATGCTGCCAGAGTGGGAAAAATCATTGGGGCTACCGGATGACTGCGGGATTGGGGAAGTTGATACTATTCCGCTCAGACAGAAAACGGTTGTTTCTCGATTGTTGAGAGATGGTGGACAGTCGAAAGAATTTTTCATTAATCTTGCTGCGACAATGGGCTATACCATCACAATTACTGAGTACAGACAAGCGCGGGCGGGGCAATCAGTTTGCGGGGAAGCATTAAACGGTGAAGATTGGCCGTTTACATGGCGAATTAACGCACCAAAAACAACTATTTTCTATGCCGTGGCTGGTGGCAGTTATTGCGGCGATCCGTTGAGGTCATGGGGTAATAAGAGGCTTGAATGTCAATTTAATCGTCTTTGTCCATCTCATACAATTCTGCAATTCGGCTACAGCAACTAAATAACCCTTTATTTATTATTTTCTAATCACCTTATGAGTGAGGTTTTGCTATGCAAAAAATTGGGGATATTACAAATACCGCCGATAAGAACGGCGAATTTACAAATGGCAATGTCGCAGCCGGTATTGCACCGACATTATTAGACGCAGGGTGGTTTAATACCGTTCAGCGTGAATTAATTAACGCAGTCCAAGGCGCGGGAATTAAATTAGATAATAAAAATGACAGTCAGCTTTTTGCTGCTATCAAAAGATTAATTGATAACAGCGCGGTAGAAATTCACGACGCCTCACTAACCCAAAAAGGAATAACTCAACTCACAGACAAAACAGGTAACAGTAATACCCTTGCGGCCACTCAGAAGTTAGTTACTGATGTGAATGACAATGCTAATAGTAAACTGTCAAAATCCCAAAACGGTGCCGACATCCCTAACAAAAGTGAGTTTGTGAAAAACCTCGGCTTATCGGAAACTGTGAATAAGGCGAATAATGCCGTGCCGAGTAGCCGGAAAGTGAATGGCAAGGCGTTGACCGGAGATGTCAATTTAGGGGCTGGTGATGTAGGGGCTTACCCCAGTCTGAAATCAATTGATAAAATTCCAACGTTGGGATACAACGGCCCATTTCGTGGTGGAGCGTCTGTTAATTATGCAAAAGGAATTAGCGTTGGTGATAGCGACTATGGACAGATCTGGGTTGATTCTAGAGGACGTCTATTTGCACAATTTTCAAATAATAATAAAGAAATAATTGGCGGTGAATGTGTCTATACAAGCGATATTGCAGTTCCAGTCGGCGTTCCTGTTCCATACCCCCACCGCTACACACCACCCGGTTACCTCACATGCAACGGTCAGACATTCGATAAATCTTTATACCCAAAGTTAGCAGAAGCCTATCCTGCCGGTAGAGTGCCTGATTTAAGAGGCGAATTTATTCGAGGCTGGGATGATAGTCGGGGAGTCGATCCGGGTAGAGTGTGCGGAACCTGGCAAGGAGACGCAATCAGAAATATTACGGGCAGCTGGGGTGATGCGACAGCAGAAAGCGGCGGCGACGCATCCGGTGCATTCAATTACACATACAGACGGGGTGGGAGAGCGGCAGGCGGTGGGGGCGGTACTTTATCGTTTACATTTGATGCATCTCGTGTCGTCCCCACAGCTAACGAAAATAGACCCCGCAACGTCGCATTTAACTACATAGTGAGAGCAGCATAATGACAGAACAGAAATACTCTTTAGAA